>JAZOTB010000042.1:0-14858 GCA_045657405.1 Candidatus Enterousia sp. | reverse complement strand
TTTCAATATTGATTTCATAGGTAAGGAAAGTAGTAGTAGTAAAGAAAAATAAAAGATAATAAAAATAAAAGATAAAGAAAAGGTAGTGAAAGTAGTAATGCACAAAAAATTGTTGAAAACTTACGTAAAACTGTTGATATGCTGTTAGTTGTATCTAAATCATAAAATATCGTAAAATTTAACCTTAAATGTATCGTGGTGTATCTCTATGTATAAACGCTAAAATCCGCAGAAAATAAGGACTTTACAAACCCAAAAAAACAGTGCAAGATATCAACAGGAATAAAAATAACAAAGGAAGTAAAAATGAGGTATTTATTTGGCTTGATGGCATTAGCATTGATTATGACAGGGTGTGCAGAATATAGGGTAGTAAATAATTACTCTCTGGAAAAATATAATGACTCAGAAGTTCCGGTGTGTGTAAACTATCCTAAACGCGTCAAAATTGTAAAACCAGGTTATTCCGCCACGGATATTTGTGGTAATAGCATATCAGTTCCTGCTGAATATGAAGACAGTGATAGATTATGTGACATCATGGATCCAGAAGTTGTGTCATATTCTCATTGTTTGGCAGAATTGCCAAAACCAGTACATTTGGTTGAAAAACAAGAAAAAGATATGACAATTTGCTATGACAGAAATAACAAAGTACAACTTCCTATATCTTATTGTCAAAAAGACATAAATGTGTTTCAAAGCACAAATGTAACCACTCGTGTTACCCAAGCAACGGCATTTGTTTGGTAAGAATCAGAGGAATAAATAATGAGATTAGGCGAAATAAAAAACATTTTAGATCAATATTTGTCACCGGAACATACTATTGTTTTAAACACAGAAGCTAAATCTGGTTATGGGAATCAATACGTGTTGATAAAACATTATGATAGATTTGTATTTATTGAAAGTTTTCTAGCACAGCAAGGTATTTCTTTAAATGTTCGTGACAATTTTTTATCGCACCTTAAACCTCATAATCCACATAGTGAAGAAGTGTTGATCCAAAATAATGTTTTAACGCAAATAAACCAGTACTTGAATGCTTTAAATCCCTTTGTACAAATGTTTTATATGGTTATAAGCAATTTGGCAAAGCCTCAAGATCCGCATATGCTAAATATCAAATTGCCGGACAAAGAAGATTTTTCAATTAAAGACATGGAAAATCTTATGAAAAAACTACATATCATTTTTTGTGGAATTGCGGATTCCATAGATATACCTGCATCATTTGATATTGTTGGTGTAGAATCAGGTAGCAAGTGGCTTGACGTTAAAATTAACGTAGATGTAAAGCAATCTTTAACGTTGTTCGGTGTGATAATGGGTTTGCTTAGTATCGGAACAAAAACATTCCAAACGAGAGAGGCGTTTTTTAAGTCTGAAGAAGCTAAACTTTCTTATGAGATTATGGAAGAAGAATATCGTAAAAACATCGGTTTTGAAGAACATGTAATAAGAATGGTTGATAAAAAGCGTGGAAATGATATTGCAGAAGTACTTGAAAAAACAGGTGTTAATAAGCCAGATGCAAAAAATAAAATGGAAACAATCGTTGTTCAAATAGTAGAAGCCTTACGTGATGGTGTGGAATTTCATCCTTCGTTAAATCCACCAGAATATATCAAAGATGAGGCAAATGGAATTAAGGTAAATTATGAAATGATCAAGGAAATTGAAGCTGAGCAAAATAAACCAAAACAAATTACAGAAGAAAAGCAAGAAGACATATCTGAGTCAAATCCAGAATAAAGGTTGCTTATTAGAAAAATAAATTATGAAAGTAACTGCTGCGATTTTTAGGGATGGGGATAAAGTTCTGCTGATGCGACGGGCGGCTGACCAGCCATTGGCGGGCGAATGGGAATACCCTGGCGGCAAGTTTGAAGACGGCGAAGACGGCCCAACATGCCTGCGTCGGGAACTGGCCGAAGAATTGGGGATAGATGCACAAATTGGCGACCTGATTACAATCGCAAAACATAAAACGGATTCCGGCAAAGTTATCGAACTGCACACATACGAAATCAAATCCTACACCGGCGAAATCCGCCTACGCGTTCACGACGATATGCATTGGGTGCCAGTCCCGGACTTACCCTCCCACCCACAACTCCCCGCCGACCAAATCGTATCCAAAACACTACAAGTCAAAGGAAAGTAAAATGAGCGACGCTTTCTACAAAAACAGTATTCATAACTTTTTGCGCCAAAGCGATGATGAAATCTTTGGTATTATCGCCGCAGGTGACAGATACGATACGGTTGCCGCGCAAAAAGACGCCTGGATGGAACAAATTCGCGTGTTGAAATATGCGCTGGCATACGCGCCGTCTGGCAGCATTCTGTTTGAATACACTCTGCCACGCGTGGGTGGTCGCATAGATAATATTTTGCTAATAAACAATACTGTTTTTGTTTTAGAATTCAAGGTAGGCGCAGAAACTTATGCCAGTGACGCAATCCGCCAGGTTCGCACATACGCATTTGATTTGCGAAACTATCACGAAGAAAGCCGTCAGTGTAAAATCGTTCCTATCTTGGTGGCAACAGGTGTGCCAGACGATTATCGTAAACACGATGTCCCAGAAGATGTAATCCTGACCGATGGTGATGAATTGCGTAATATATTCATTCGCAATACAGATACTTCGTGCACAACAATCAATATGGATAAATGGGCAAATTCCAGATATGTTCCGACCCCAACGATTATCGAAGCTGCCGAAATTTTATACAGCAATCACTCAGTCGCAGATATTGCGCAAAATAGTGCCGCAGAAAACCTGACCAAAACATCCGATGCGGTTCAGCGTATAATTGAACATTCAAAACAGAATAAACAAAAATCCATCTGCTTTATCACCGGTGTTCCTGGTGCGGGTAAAACCTTGGCTGGTCTGAATATCGCAATTGAAAACCAGAAAACAACAGGGCAAAGTTATTCGTGTTTCTTAACAGGTAATCAACCACTGGTATCCGTTTTACGCGAAGCGTTGGCCGCAGACGATCATCGGCAAAACGGTACGCAAATCACAGAAGCTCGCAATAAAGTAAAATCCTTTATCCAGATAATCCATCATTTCCGTGACGCGTCATTGGAAAATGTGGATGTGCCAGCAATTGACAATGTTGTTATATTTGATGAGGCGCAACGCGCATGGGTTCAATCAATGCTATCTGGTTTTATGCAAGAGAAGAAGGCTGCTGTTCTTAATCGGCTGACCAACGAACAGCGGGCACATTTCTTGTCTATGAGTGAACCAGAAATGTTAATTGACTATATGAACCGACACCAAGATTGGGCCGTAATCGTCTGTCTTGTTGGTGGCGGTCAAGATATTAACACTGGTGAAGCGGGTATCCAAGAATGGTTCGCGTCATTAAAGCGTTCTTTCCAAGATTGGAATGTTTACGTGTCTGGCGATATAACTGCCAGTGAATACCTGGGCGACCAATCGTTTGCGGACCTAACCGATGGGCTGAAATGCGAAACGATTAAGGAACTGCACCTGTCTGTATCATTGCGTGCACACAGAACATCCGATGTTGCGGGTTTTGTTGACTCTTTACTTGATAATGATGCTGCCGCCGCCGCAGAAAAATATAAGCGACTGTCCGAAGTCTATCCAATTTATATGACCCGCGACTTGGCGCGCGCCAAACAATGGGTGCGCGAACAGACCGCCGGCAAGGCATTGCGTCATGGTCTGATTGCCAGTTCAAATGGCCGCAGATTACGCGCAGATGGAATTTGGATAGAAAGCAAGTGCAAACCCGAAAAGTGGTTCCTGGGCGAACGCGACGATATTAAATCATCGTATTTTATGGAAGAAGCCGCCAGTGAATTTGATATCCAGGGCCTGGAAATAGATTATGCGGTTGTCGGCTGGGACGCAGATTACAGATATGTTGATGGTAAATTTGAATATTTCAAACCAAGCGGCTCGCGCTGGTTGTCAATTAACCAAGAAGACAAGCGACGTTATCTTAAAAACGCGTATCGTGTATTACTGACCCGCGCCCGTGAAGGTTTTGTAATATTCGTCCCACGCGGCGACGCGTCCGACGCCACCCGCCAACCAAAATTCTATGACGAACTGTGGCAATACCTAACCGACATTGGGGTGGAGGAGTTGTAAATGTCCACAGCTAAAAGACAACATTATGTTCCAAGATGTCTTTTAAAGCACTTTTGTGCTGATGGCCAAACAATCAATGTTACAGACCTGATCAAAAAGGAAACCTATCAAGCAAATATTATGAAAGTTGCCCAAGAAAAATACTTCTATGATCTAGACACAAACAAAGGTAAAATCTCATTAGAAGACAATTATTCTGAACTTGAATCCAAGGCCGCTCCCATAATTGATAAAATTGTTAAAACAGAGTCAATCGCTTGGTTCGAGGACGAAGATTTTCGGGTTTTAGAAGATTTTATATTGTGCCAATTTTATCGTACAAGAAAGTATGTAAATCAAGTGAAAGCATTTTTACAATCTAACAATGTTCCTTTGTTTGAGTTGGTTGATTCTGATGGAAATATCAAAAAAACATTGTATTGCAATGATGTTGGAATCGACGATAATGTCGCCAAAATAATGAGTTATAATTTCTTGTATCATGTGGAACATGATGATGTTGTAAGAGATGCCATCGCTAGCATGGAATGGTTGTTGTTAAAAGCCACAGGAAAGCAGAAGTTTATAATATCTGATGATCCAACACGCCTAAATAATTATATGGCCAATATAGAGCACAGACAGGATAGTACTGGGTTCGATTTGCCGCATTCGCAAATATTTTTACCAATATCACCAAAGTTGATGCTTTGTCTGAATGCTACGGAAATGGCAGAAGAAGCCAGAACAAAGTTATTAAAGATTTTGATGCGCGGGATACCAGCAATTATAGGAGATGCTTTCAGATGTTCTGTAACAGGTGAACCGTGCCCTTGTCCTGATGAACAAGTCAAACAATTTAACGAAGCACAAATGCACGGTGCAGAACGGTTTATTTTTGAATAAAACGTTTGTTTATATGGGATAAGCGTATCGTTTCTCTGCAAAAATACAAAGCTAATATACTGAAATCGATATCGTTATGATTTTTATTCATATCAATGAAGAGTTTCATATTTTTTTCTAACTTTGTCCTATCTTTTTTCGTCTTTCGATATTTTCTTTTTCTCTTTGTTTTTCTTCTTCAAATTCTTGAGTGAATTCTAAAATCATCTCTTTAAATTTTGTTATATCGTATAAGTCTCTTTTCGGTCTTGTCCACTTATATGATGCGTTCGCACCTTTCTCCATGCTTACTAATTTTTGTTTAAGGAGTTCGTTTTTTGTTAAAACATCAAATTTTATTTCATTAGGAGAAATTCCTAAACATATAGCGGCTTCGTACTGTCTATGTGTTCTGAAATGATTAAATTGGAATTTGTTGTGAACATCTTCTGTTGCTGTTTTTACCTCGTAGGTAATATCGTTTATTTTAATATCCCATGCGGTTCGATTCTTGGCTTTTTCTGCATTTAACCCCAATTGGTTGCAATAACTTAACAAGAAATCTTCTCCAACATTTCCAACATTGGTATTCGACACTACTTTTATACCACAAAAGTCACCGGTGGACCATTTTGAATTATTAGGGAATTTTTTCAATGATTCTAAAAAAATCTGTTTATAATCAATTTGTGTCTGATGCAAATCCGCTGTCATGTAAAGATCTCCTTATGTGGCACATGCTTATATGGCGGCAACCGTGGGCTGCAAGATTACTATATTCAACCCAATTTACGTTGTCAAGTATAGCTCGTATCTGTTTTTTGCATTTTTTTATGATAAATCCATAGCCGCAAACATATTTTACGTCATTAAAATTTTCAACTATTTTAGGTGGTGAGTTAAAGAATGTTCTTTGCAAAAAGAAATCTGCTTTTTTCATTTTATCCTGGCCGCACAATCTTTCTTTTCTATTGTCAACAGTGAATATTTCAACATATTCTTTAAGAAAATCACTGTTGATATGAGTTTGCTCCCCCCTTTCCCAAATTTGGAAAAGGGCATTGATTTTATATTCTTTGTCATCTGGTGTAATAAAACTATCTTTAGGTAATATTTCGGTAGACACCAATTTTAAATTTTTTACCCTGTTTTTAGGACAGCCTTTACCTTCACTCTGAAATGCCATGGGGAGAATAAAAGCAACAACATCAGCAAATTCGCTTGCTTTTTGCATAAACAATAGAGCTAACCATGATCTGTAACCAAATGGTGGGTTGCCGATGACGATAATTTTCTTCTTTGTTATGGGAGGAGTCCAGGATAAAAATTCTTGTTCTATAATACCGGGATTTAAGGGGTATATGTCCAGGCCTATGCGGTCGTGTTTTGGCAACAAATCGAAGAAAGCGCCTGCGCCAGCCGAGGGTTCTATAAACAAACAGTCTGTAATTTCAATCTGTTGTTCTGCTAAATAAGATAATAACTTGTTGTAGCAATATAATGCAGTTTCTTTTTTTGTAAAGAATTGGTCTAAATCAACAGTATTTATGTCAACCCATCTAGGAATGTCTGGGTTTTTTGACCATATTCTATTTCTCTTTAAAATGCTTTTGTTTTGTTGTTTCATAACGATCATGATTATAATAGATTATGAGTTTTTTTTCAATATATAAGATATAATATTAGTTTTATTTTTTTCTCTCAAGATATTTTACTATTGCGATTATATAGTTATAAAAATTGATTGTAGATGCGCTGGCCTTAGATTCAATGCCCAATTTTTGATTTTCACAATCCTGTTTGTCGGTCGAAACCCGAATATACCCATATATCACGATAAACCCCTTTGGTTTATTGTTCTATATGCCGTATATTTCGTTTTATTCAAGTAAATAAAGGTTTTATTCTCAACGCAGCTATTTGAGTTAATTTGCGCTGGATACGACGAAGCAGCTATGGTTGCCAGCAAGTTATATTAGATCATTTCAGATGGTTGTTGGTATCTGACAGGATAATCTTTCAAATATTTTGGAATGTTTTTTCTGATTTGTTTTTTTCTATTGGTCGTGTTGGAAGAATTAACTGAATCTGTTTTTGGGGGTGTGGTATGTTCTGCTTCTGCTCCATACCAAGTTCCAGTTATTTTCCAAGTTTCATAAAATTCAATCCACAAAAAAGCCCACGTAATAAGGCTTGGAAGGATATCTTTTTTGGGATTCCAGGGATTTTCACGCGGATGAAATAAACACAATTGGTTGGATTTGGCTGGATAAACATGTTTTAAGGCGGAAGATCGCATTTGTGTAAAATCGGGCTCAACAACCCATATTCTAGGGTCAAAATTTATTTCGTAGTTTAAGCATAACGTAAATGGTTTATGGGTTATTTGTGATATATATGTGTATTCCCAAATAATAAACCGGTCCCTAACACCCCAGCGACATTTACAACCAGGAAATCTACATAGAACTAAAAAAGCTAATCTAAAATAATATAAATTAGGTTTTTTATATGCACTCATTTTTCACCATAATATTTAGTTTGGCTGGCAACTCCAGGGGTTGTATCACATAATGCGCCAGATGCCGCTACAGCTGTTATTGCACCAGTGTTTAACCTAGAAGAAAAATCTTTTGCTTTTTTAGCGGCAAAGAATTTTGCATGACCATCGCTTACAAAGGTTTTGATATCATCTGTTTTATCCAATATTTGGTAATCTTTCAAAAATTCCCTGTGTTGCCACGTTTCTGCGGTAATTTTGTCGTCTTCGATAAGTAATACACCGATATTATCAGGTTTTTTTGCATCGAACCTTCCTACCTCCCATGCCACCCACTGAGAATCATCGGCTTCGGATGTTTTAACATACAATAACGATTTTGAATGATCCATCGCTGTTTTTACTTTTGTCGCGATTTCATATCGTTGTGCTCCTTCATCTTCATCCCAATCAATATAGGCGGATAAGCCAAACCGTTCTTCCAATAATTGGCGTATTTTGCTAACAAGGTCTTTGTTTTTTGAACTGTGAGAAATAAAAACATCGTATTCACATTGTTTTCCGATAGCTTCGTCACAAGCACGACTGTTATACAAAATTCGTTTTTTGGGTTTTAATTGAATATTGTCAAAATCTTTTACATTAAAATAATTGCTCATATGTTTCCTCGTTCGGTGTTATGGGTATTGTTGTCTAATTTTTATTGCGTTTTCTACCCATGAATCTATGTTCAGTGCGATTTTTTTATAAACTTCGGTGCTTTGGTTCCAATCTTCAGTACAATATACAGGGACAATTCTATCAAAAGGTATGCCGTTTAAATTAAAGTTTGCAAATGGGTTTGGACCTTTAGGTGATTGAGTACCCATACTATCCTGCAAATTATGCACATAAATTCCCAATACAGCCTTGCCGAGTTCCCAACTGCGTTTAATTTCGTAATTGACCCATCGGCGACCAGCCGTTTCTGTTCCAATTAAAACAATTGTACACGATCTGTATTTTAATTGGTTTTCTATCCAATTCTGAATTGCAGCATCACCGCCCCGTTTAACCTGTTCCCAATCGTTGTCTGATACAGGTGTATTCCCATCCAAGTCTCTGATGTTCCGTACCTGACCAGCTCGCCACGCATCGCGAGCAAAATGAAAACTGAAAAAAACTTGACGCTTCGTTTGCATTTCATGCCCCACATATACAATATTTAATTGTTTTTATAAGAATTATTGTGTCCTGTGCATATAAAAAATAGGCAGGAACAGACGAAATTAACAAATATATTAACATAGATGGCGACCATACCGCTTCGAACCATTGTTTTTTTGTGTGCTTTGGTGTCATATCAAATAAGTTGTTATTTTTACCTGTGCGGGCTTCATTGTATTTGCAACGAAATGCTTTTTCTAGGGACAAATAATAAGCGTCTACAACCATAAAAACCAATGTAATAAACAACAGCACTTTTAATATCTGTGGATTTTGGCCTTCTGAAAAATATATACCAAATAAACCGGCCGTCACAACAACCGCCCAATTTTTGATTTTGAAAGAGTTGTCCGCCATGCGCTTTATGGCGTCCTGGATCATAGCCAAATATGTTACTTGGTCCGAATTAAACTTTTGCATAAATTTCTTATTCTTATTCATGCGGTGTATATAGGACAGAATTCGTGTTTTTCAAGTAGGAAAAATAACATTTTATAAAAAACAGGCGTCGTTTAAATCGTTTTATAAGGTTCGTTTTTTCATAGTGTAGCCATCTGAATAAACTTGTTTTGGATACGACGTAGCAACTAAGCCTGACGACATGTCAATTTGCCGCCGTTTGTTCGGCGAATAACGGTCTGTAATTCGCGCAAAAAACGATAACTCAAAATCTGCGCAATAGCCGGGCAAAATATCGCTATAAATGGAATACATTTCATGCACAATATTTTTTATATATTGTCGTATTTGTCCTTAATATTATCCAAAAGTCCGGTTTTTTTATTTCTTTCCTGTATAAGTTAAAATATATCACAATATGTCCCGATAAATTTAAATGGTGTTTAATAGATATTGTGATATAATTCTTGAAAAAAGAGGAAAATTATGTCTATTCCAAGTTATCAAGATTTTATGAACCCTGTATTGCAAGTGTATGCAAAATCGGGCGATATTATGAAACGTACAGATGTAATTGACGCTGTTGTGAATATATTGAACTTAACACCAGAAGATATAGATAAAACATTGAAGTCCGGCGAGCCGATTGTGTCTAGTCGTGTATATTGGGCTGCATATTTTATGTTTCGTGCGGGGCTTTTAGAACGTGTAAAACGTGGTAGTTATAAAATTACGGATGAAGGCAAAAGAGTCGCCTCTTCAGGTGATAAAGTAGATGACGCATATTTAATGAAGTATCCTGATTTTGTAAACTTTATGAACACATCAAATACAGGTAAAAAAACAAAAGCTCAATCTGCACCAAATACACCTGATTCCACTTGTCAAACGCCGATAGATCCAGAAGAAATGCTGGAAAGTGCAATTAACGACCTTAATTCTGTATTAGAAGATGATATTTTATCAAATTTAAAGACTGTTGACCCAAGACGCTTTGAGACAATAGTTGTAGATTTAATGGAGGCTATGGATTATGGCGTGGGTACACCAACTAGATATGTTGCGGATGGTGGCATTGATGGGATTATAGATGAAGATGAACTTGGGCTGTCCAAGATATACCTACAGGCCAAACGTTATACAGATTCCAAAGTTAATGAAAAAGAAATGCGCGATTTTGTGGGCGCTCTGGCAACAAATAATGTAAACAAGGGCGTGTTTATAACGACTTCTGAATTTTCAGAGAAAGCAGAAAAAGCCGCAAAAGGCGCACATGGCTATACAATTGTTTTAATAAATGGCACCAAATTGGCGCAGTTAATGCGCGAACACGGTTTGGGTGCCAAACCGAAGAAAAATTACGACGTAAAAGAGTTTGACGCGTCGTATTTTGAGATTGTGTAACTAACAATGCCCCATAGGGGGCATTTTTCTTGCGCGTTCCTGTCTATTTCACTAGCTATTCCATTTTTTGTTGGCATTGTTGTGTTGAAAAAACAAGAGGCACATCATGACAACAATAAACAAGCAACACGGATTCTATGGTGCGCTGGCGACCCGCTATGCCAGCCCAGACCACCGAAACGCAATCTGGGACGTGACGGTTAAACGCCTGGGCCAGATTCACCCCGAAAAGTCCGCCGATGAAATCGTGGAATTTTTGAACGGGCGCGCCGGGCGACACATGGCCGACGAGATATTAGACGGCCCCGGCACCCTGAGTTATGTGGTGGCGATGCTGCGCGTGGCAATGCTGAACAAACTAAAAATGACCAAGTGGTGGGCGTATCACACCGGTGCAACGCCACGCCCCATCGCGGTGGACAAGCGCATGCTGTACCGGTCCGCAATCAAGAACGAAATGCGCAACCGCCGCATCCGCAAATTGGTGGAAAGTGCGCTGGCCTGTGCCCAGGACGACGTATGGCAGACCCCAGAAATGTGGTTGAAATCAGACCTGACGGGGCTGGACGAACTGGAAATGATGTGGACACAGATTCAGCAAGAACTTAAAACCAAAGGCACCGCACATGGAAACGATTGATGCGCTGGAATATAACAAACAAATTTAGAGTTAACAACTTGTTGTTTATTTTATGATTTTAATCTAAAGTGTCATAACAAACATGTAATGGCGAGAACAGTTATGGTATTACTAACGCAAATATTTTTGTCTGTATTATTGTTTTTTATAATCAACTTCATTGGCGCCCATAGTTATTCTGTTGGGTATATGAATATGTCTGTGGTGTATAAAGAAGATAAGGCGCCAATGCTAAATCTAGCCATTAGAATGTTTTCCCCAGTAGTGTTTATCATAGTGATATCCGCAATATTTGCCAAAATTGGGTGGGTAAGTTTTAATAATCAAATTTGGCTGGTGTCTTTGTTTTATGTGGTTTTTAGATTGTTTGTTGTTAATGTAATAATATTCAACCGCTTTAGGTTGTTAAATTGGTACAGGGAAATATTTTGTGCTATATGTACAATCGCTTTATCTTATTATGTATACATTGATTTTATAAAAGATAATAGCTATATTTTTCCAAGTTTGACAGATATAACTAATGAAATTTGGATGCTAATAATGTTGTTCTTATTTCAATTATTAAGCATAATAACCAACCAGAGTGCAAAAGCTTCCAGAAACAGAAAACGTAATTATATTGCCCGCAAATATTCGATGTTTAAAAATCAATTTGGTAGCCTTATTGATAAGAAAGAAAAAAAATTGGGACTTAAAATACTATTGTATGCCATCATGGTTTATGAAGATTTTAATAGACCTCCAGTTATTAGAATGTTTGAAAATCTTATATCCAAAATGTGTAGAAAAAAGATGACATTAGGAATAATGCAAGTTAGTAGCAGCCAGTGTATTAGTGATGAGGAAAGTATCTGTATTGCTATAAAAAAGATAAACTCAGCCTTGAAAAAATATAAAAAGAAACGTAACAAATCTGAATGTTGTGACTATGGGGCTCGTAGAAGCATCCTTATTGATTACAACCCATCTGATGACTATGTTTATGATGTTATTGAGATTTATGACCAAATAAAAGAAATGTTTTATAAACATAAAGACCACAGGCTGGTTGAATAGTATCAGTTTATCATGGATGATACATCCCCCACAAATATTCAAACCGTTTGGTGTATTCTTGTGCGGGGTGGGTCAGAAAGATGCAGTTTTCGCTGTTATACTTTGTGGCGGCGGTGGTCCAGTTGTAAGAGCCCGTCACCATACGCCGATTATCAAAGACGGCAAATTTATTATGTTCAATCTTGTGCCGGCTGTTGGTGCGGACGGGTATGCCGGCGACGACCAATTCATCAATCATAGACGATTTATGCCCGGCCATAGTTCGGTCGGTGACAATTCGCACCCTTGCGCCCCGTTGGTGGGCGGCGATAATGGCGTTCGCAATTTTCGGATTGGTTATGGAATATACGGCAATGTCAATGGTTGTGGCCCGACCCAGTTCGGCAATTATGCGGTCTTCGCATTCGGTGCCGGGGGTGAAATATGCTTCTATATGTACGGGTGCGCTGGGTGGCGGTGCGACCGTCCGTGTGGGCAATTGCGCCCCAACGCCAACCCCAATGACGAACGCAATCGCAATAACAAAAGTCCATTGTCTGACAACCATACAACCCCAAACAAAAGACCACTCAAATAAAGAGTGGTCGGGAGTTGATCAGTTTACACAGAAACCCCGTTGCCTTCGACAAGTCTTATAACAACGGCATCCCGACCATTGTCGGGACATTAAAAGCTTCGCTGTGTAAGGGAGATCAAGCCCGTTCACGCTTATAATGCCTTGTGCAATTACTTGCACACACATATTCTACACCATTTCCCACAAAAATCAAGGAGCGTGTTGCGGGGGGGGTAAAACGCCCAATTTTGCAATATGTTCAAAATATGTAGATTTTTTTATGGGTTGTGAAATGGTAAGTTATTCATCGGACTGCGGACAGGTTGCGGATCCTGTGTAGCTGCTGTGTAGCCAAGGGGTTAAATAGTGGTGTTTTTAGCTGGATTGTGGTGTGCCTAAATCCAAAAGTGTTAACAAAGAAAAACGCCGCAAAATCAACGATTTTGCGACGGAATTCGTGGCTCGGGCAACTGGACTCGAACCAGTGACATACGGATTAACAGTCCGTTGTTCTACCGACTGAACTATGCCCGATTAGCGTTGCTTATAATATACTAAAAAAACCCAGAAGTCAAGCGTTTTTAGAAGAAATTTGTCGTGTGTCGCACGCCCCGCAAAACCGCAGAAACCTGCGACTTTTGTCCCAAACTGTATGTAAATGTATGTTTTTCAAACGACCACGCTAACAAAAACTTAATCGCCGATATATTCAATTTACATTTTTTATTTTCTGTGATAGACTATGAATTGAATCCATAGGGATATGGGTTCGGGGCTGTCGTACGCCCACTATGGTCGGTGCAAAATTGCATGTGGCATCGTCATCCGGTGTCATTCCTGTGGTTTTGTGTCGTTATTTATCCCTGACTTAATAAGTCGGGGAGCTGTCTGTTATACAACAGGGGAAACCCGAAAGCAGCAGAATCAATACCATAGTGATTACGAACTCCCCGACCGCCTGTTCCTTGGGCGGTTTATTGTTTTATATAAAATATCGGGGGAATTCAATGACCAAGAGGATGTTTTTATACGTTGTGATGTTGGTGTGTGTGGCAGGAAATGCTGTGGCGGATGATGAGTATATAGATTTAGTAAATTATCGTGATGCGTTAAAAAAACAAATCGAAGCGGTGGATTCGGAAATCGCTAGGTGTGAAAAATCATTAAAGGGTTGGAAAGTTGCGACTGTCTTGGGCAGTGTTGGGGCTGTTGCCGGTGGGATTGGCATAATCGCGCAAAGCCATCAAATTAAAGAAAATAAAAAAGTGGTCGATAAAATTTCGGCGGACGCCAAGGAAGCAACAGAAACGTTAGAATTTATAAAAAAGGTTCAGGAATGAAAAAATATCTTTTGTTTACTATGTTGGCAAACTTGATGTTGTCGCCGTGTTCGGGGACAGTGCAAATAAAATTTTATACGGCGGCACCCAATAGTGTTTCGGATTATATTCGTAATGAAATAGCATATCTTGAGAAAGAATTGGCAACAAAGACCGAAAAACTGAACGCGTGTGCATCAAAAAACAAGAATTTTCAAATTGCAGGCATTGCAACTGTCGGCCTGGCTGGTGCCGGTGTTGCAACAAATATATCGTTGTATTCAAAGATGAAAGACCAAAAGAAACAAGCAGATAATATGATGAAAACAATCAATGCGGCTGATGCACAGGCAAATGATTTGTTGAAGGAAATGGAACTATTGTCTGCGAATTTGGATCACGACAGGTTTGTTCGGGCGTTGGATGGTTTGCTGACGCAATCGGAGCGTGAACGTATAACAGAATTACAGAACCGAAATTGGAACCCAGGGGCCGATACGGATAGTATGTCAGATTCTGATAAATTGTTATTAGAAAAAATAATCAAAGCGATGAAGAATTCGCAAAAAGCATAAAGGAGTGAAAAATGAAAAAAACTATCTTGCTGTTACCTGTGCTTGTGTTGACAGCTTGTGACAAACCAACAACATCTATTGAATTAGAATGTCGTATGAACAAGGATTGGCAAAAACCAGTTTCCATGTTGCGCACTGACGAAGATTATAAGAATCAAGTCCCTGTACTGGTTGATGTTAAAGCATAC
>JAZOTB010000041.1:0-26365 GCA_045657405.1 Candidatus Enterousia sp. | reverse complement strand
ATATGATGCCCTGGTATCTTTGGCGTATAATATTGGTGCAAGTGGTTTCAAAAATTCTACGGTTGTGAAATATATAAACAATCCAGATTTTCATAGCTCTGTTTATTCAGATTTGGAATCCGCATGGAAAGCGTGGAATCGGACTCAGGGAAAAGTATCAAAAGGTTTAATTAACCGCAGGCAAAATGAATGGAACCTGTATAAACGCGGTATATATTGATTTTTATAATCAGATCTTTTATACTGTATTGTATGAAAAGACTTGTCTTATTTTGTGTAATTTTGATTGGCTGTGTTCCCGCAGACAGCAAATCTTGCGAGTTCTGTGGAAAATGGTCTTTTGACCGATTTGAATATGCAGGATATATAACCGCTGATTGCGATGGGATGGCACAAAGTTATTATGAAAATACTGCTGTTGAAATCAATGCTGCAAATATTATCCTTGGCGGTTATGATAATGACGAAAAAGCCCAAGAAATTTTGGTAAAAAAAGATACAGACACAACAGAAAAATTTTATGTTGCAAATTCTGATTTGATATACATATATTCAGATGGATGTAAGTTTTATTTTCAGCGAGATTAGCGATTATTGATTTGTCTGTATCAGCTGTTCCAGGTATTGTTTGGCGGCATCGAATTTTGATGTCGCCGCATTTATCCCAATGATTGAACCGCACTGTGGATAACAAGAATCTGGGCGCTGAATATATGATGTCGCATCTGCGGCACTGTCTGTATATTGAATAAAATTATTCCACATGCTTTCATGGTTTTGTTTATATTTTGCTGTTATTATTTCTGAAACAATTGCCTTATAGCATTCCGTATGCGTGTCTATTGATTGTACAATTTCTATGGTTGTATTGGCACGTTTACTGGCATTTTCGTATTCTGTATCACAACTTTGCATCATTGCAATATAATCAGATTTTGCAAAAGCGACGTGTGATAACGCAGTAAACACACAAAAAACAAACAATAACTTCTTCATACTTCAAATCTTATTTACATTGTCTGTCAATGACATTATACACAGGTCACGTTGAATCAATCAGGAACGTTACACAACTTACTGGTATGATTTTTTATTTCCGCTAACACCTCGTTCAACAACGGACCTAAATCAAGCACTTGTTGCACGTCTTGGGGTAGAACGCTGTCAAATATGGGGTCTCATTATAAGACAACACCGCAAGGCGTTTTTTATTGAATTTTTACCGTTTTTGTAGTATCATATGATGTGTGTAATAAGGAAAAATATGAAACAAGACACAGAATCAAAAATATTGGAAATTTACGAAAAATACGCACCAAAAAATATCAGCCTACAACACTTTAAGCAAATGGTTAAACAAGACCCAAGTTTATTGAATTCTTGTGGGGAATTTTCAACATTTGATCTTAAATTAAATCAGGCTTTTAAGTCGGGCAAACATGACGAACTGCCAAATATATTTACATCTGCGATGGTACGCTTTTCAGATAAATTTACACAATTTTCTGATGAGTGGGTATCTTGGTTAGAAGAACATAAAGAACTGGCCGATATTGCACGTAATGCCACACCAGATAATGAAATCGCAGCTTATACAAATTTGTTTGAAGCATTGTCAAAATCGTTTTGTGATAAATATGGCTGTTTTGTTTCTGTACATGTAATAACAGATTGGGCAACTGCTTTATACAAACCAGACAAACAATATTGGGATGAAACCCTTGGTTTTTGTCAACCATCACACACAATTAAATGGCCCAAAGGTATTTCTGTATCTGAAAAACAAAGAATTAAGCAACATGTATTTGAACAATTGAGAAAAGACCCAAATCCTGCATATCCAAAGCAAATATATGAACACTTGGTTAGAGAGTCAGACGTATATATAAATATCAAACATGTCAAACAACTGTTTCCCCAAGAATTGTTTAATCAAATGTTATCATGTTTTGCACACGAAATGCATCATGCATTGGATTTTCAACACCCAAACAAAGGGATACTGGGGGAACAAACTATACATATTGATAGACAAACAAAAGAAAAAACTGTTTCTTACAAGAATTCTGCCAGTGAAAACAGTTCGTATGCGATACAATTCACACTGTTGAATAAATTAAGAAACGACAAGAACTGATCCAATTTGTTTGCAAATTTGCTGTCACACTAAATTTTGACACCATATTTACCACGATTAATTGGGCGATATGATAAAGCCTCGGCTAAATCGGACATTTCTATTTTGTCTGAGCCACGCAAATCAGCAATTGTACGCGCCAATCTTTTTATACGATTATATCCACGTGCAGACATTCCCATTTTTTCTGCAGCAGTATTTAAGAATACTGTTAACTCATTATCAAGCGCGGCAAACTGTTCCAGTTCAGCACCGTCCAGACGGGCATTAACCCTGCCCTGACGTGCAATTTGTTTATTCCGCGCAGCAACAACGCGTTGTCTGATTTGCGCACTGGTTTCACGTGGCGAATTATCTGTATTCATTTCCCATGGATTTACAGCGTCAACATCAACATGCAAATCAATTCTGTCCAGTAACGGACCAGAAATTTTATTCTGGTACGCTTCAGCACAACGTGGCGCCTTGGAACAAGATAATGCAGCATTACCTAAATGTCCACATGGACAAGGATTCATTGCCGCAATCAATTGAAATTGTGCCGGATATGTAGCATTTCTGCGTGCCCTGGAAATCAAAATACGGCCAGATTCCATTGGCTGACGCAAAATTTCTAGTGTTGCACGATTAAATTCTGGTAATTCATCCAAGAACAGCACGCCATTATGCGCCAATGATATTTCACCAGGACGCGCATCAGAACCGCCACCAGCCAATGCAACAGGACTTGAAGTGTGATGAACACTGCGAAATGGGCGCATAGACATTAACGCCTTGTTATTTAATTGCCCCGCAATTGAATAAATAATTGATGTTTCCAGAATTTCTTCTGCTGTCATTTCAGGCATAATTGTTGGTAGTCTGGATGCCAACATTGTTTTTCCAGACCCAGGGGGGCCAACCATTAACATCGCATGACCGCCGGCCGCAGCAATTTCCAGCGCACGCTTTGCGGCCGCCTGACCATGAACATCTGACATATCCAATGCAGAATCTGTACCTGTATCAGGCATTACAGATTCAGGAACAGGTAATGGTTGTGCATTACTGAAATGATTTATTAATTGTAACACATGAAATGGTGCCAATATGTTTTCATGTCCTGCCCAGCGCGCTTCGGCCCCTTGGTCCCCAGGACAAATAATTCCAAGATTATGGTTTTTAGCCCAAACGCTGGCCGGTAATACAGCATCTGTTTTTACGATTGTTCCATTTAGCCCAACTTCGCCCAGTATTATATATTTTTCAAGTTCGTTTTCTGGTAAAACACCAATTGCACATAAAATACCACACAATATAGGTAAATCAAAATGCGAACCACTTTTTTCAACATCGGCAGGCGACAAATTAACAGTTAATCTTTTTGGTGGCAACGGCAAGTTTAATGCAGCCAATACATTTCTGATACGTTCTGCAGATTCTTTGACCGCCCTGTCTGCTAAACCAATGATATTAAATTCAGGTTTTGACAACCCAGACGACAGTTGCACCTGAACATCAATCGGTGTTGCATCCATTCCATTAAATATGATTGAATTCAAAGATATCATATTGTGTATATTATAACTTGAATTAAACTTCTGCAAGTTATATTATATCCTTGTTAACAATTAAATTAAGGAAATGTAGATGCCTGCCAAAAACAAGAATATTGCGCGTGAATGGTTTAACACTATATTTTATGGTGCGTTGATTGCGATTATATTTCGCAGTTTTTTACTTGAACCATTTAACATACCATCTGGTTCAATGATACCAACACTGCATATCGGGGATCATATTTTTGTTGAAAAGTGGTCATACGGGTATTCTAGATATTCTTTCCCGTTTGGTTCTTGGAATTTATGGGATGGTCGTTTTTGGGCAACAGAACCTGAAATGGGCGATGTTATTGTATTTCGCAATCCTGTCAATCAATCCCAAGATTATGTTAAACGTTTAATTGGTACGCCTGGGGATAAAATTCAGATGAAAGGTGGCCGTCTGTACATAAACGGTAAAATCGTAGAACGCAAAGATGAACGCCCTTATATTGTTGCAACATTGCCTAAATCTATGCGTAGTGTTGGATATTACAGGGATAATATGTCTATCAAGGGAAACAAAATTTGGATTGATAATCAGCCTGCACCATTTAATTACACAATTGAATACAAACCCGATGGGTTCTGTCATATGTACAATGGCGCATGTGGCGTATTTGAAGCAACAGAATATACAGAAGTATTACCAAATGGCGTTGAACACAGTATTATAGAATTTACAGACAATGCACCATTGGATAACACACCTGAATACACCGTACCAGATGGACATTTATTCTTTATGGGCGACAATCGCGACAACAGTAACGACAGTCGTGGTGATGTTAGTTTTGTTTCACGCGATAATGTATTGGGGCGCGTATGGTTTATTTGGTATTCACATAATTACTACGCACCTATGTTATCTGTGTGGTCATGGAATAACAAAATGCGTTGGAACAGATTTGGAATGGGTATAAATTAAAATGAAAAATCTAAAATATACTTTCAAGAATAATGACTTGTTAAAATTAGCACTAACACAAAGTGGTGTTGATGCTACACATAACAACGAACGTTTAGAGTTTATTGGCGACCGCGTATTGGGACTGAGTGTTGCTGATTTACTGTATAACATGTATCCGAACGAAACCGAAGGCGAACTGGCACGCCGTCATGCTGTACTGGTTTCAACAGAAACACTGGCAAATGTTGCGCGTCAAATAGGACTGGATTCACAAATTCGCCATGGACACATGACTGCGGGTCGTCTGGACCACATATTGGCTGATGCAACAGAGGCTGTATTTGGCGCTATTTATTTAGACGGTGGTTTTAGTGCTGTTAAAGAAATCATCACAGGAATATGGTATGATTTAGCATCCGCAAACACAACCGCACCAAAAGATCCAAAAACCGCACTGCAAGAATATGTTCAACAATATGATTCTGGAAATTTGCCTGTATATGAATTTTTGGAAACAACAGGTGCATCACACAACCCATTATTTAATGTTCGCGTTTCTGCCATGGGCAAAAGCGCAAACGGCAGTGGTACATCAAAAAAGGCGGCAACAATCGCTGCAGCGGAACAATTATTGAAAACACTTGCAATTTAGGCTTTTGCCAATTAAAATCTAGAACAGAAATAACAAAAGGAAAAAAAATGTTCTCTATCTTATTAGTTTTATTAATCATTGTTGCGGTTATGATGATTGGATTGATTTTATTACAAAAATCCGAAGGGTCTGGGATGTCTGGTTCATCTGCTGCATCAATGTTTGGCGGTGCGTTAACCGGTGCAGCAGCAGGTAATTTTTTAACGCGTGCGACTGCATGGTTGGCCACGATATTCTTTGTATTATGTGCAGTATTGGCATTATTGGCATCCAAAACAGATAATGTCGCACAACAAAGCGCACTGCGCCAAGAAATTATTGAACAAACCAATACAGTTCCACAAAACGAACCTGTAACAGATCCGGTTGAACAGAAATAAAAAACCGCCAATTGGCGGTTTTTATTTTAGTGTATAAACATGTGATAATTGTCGCTTTGACTCACGATACAATTTTTCATGAATACCTGTGTTACGCAACATTTTGAACGCCATTTGCGTTGATGTTATTATTAAATCTGGTTGGCTGCGAACACTGTTATGACGCAAACGTTTCAGTGTTACTAAATACGTATCAATAAATTCATGCGACATATGATTTTTCAATATGTATTTACCTTGACGCAATAATACACGATATTTTTTATACGCAATACGTCTGATTTTTTTAAATTCAGGTTTTGTTAAACGTCTTGGCTTTATTACCCATTGTTCATGCATCAAAGAATACAACGTATCTGTGTTACAACTTCTGGAACGAACCAGTTCATCGTAATCAAATAACATAACGTCAATACTGCGCCCAAACAATGATGTTTTGAACGTAGCTTTATAAACACGAAATAATGCGGTAAAGAAACTTTTTTCGTTCAAGTTTGGAAACGCACGTCGTAATTCAGTAAAATCCAGAATAACCATTATATCAATATCACTGTGCTTATCCCAATAATAATTTGCAATGGAACCATGCAAAATTATGTCTTGCACTGTATGCGATGTAATTGGCAACCCCAAGAAATCATTCAAATATTTGATAAACCCAAAAACCATCGTTTGGACAGACTGTGAAAACAAAGGATTAATTGTTTCATCATCGTTCCATATTTTTGGCGCCAATGTTTTATGGTATTGTAATTTATTAAACATTTAATATCACCCCGGATTTATACACTAGTACATAAATCAGATGTCAAATCTGTACAGTACAATTCAGAGCATTCGCTAGAATCAAAGGTATATCTACCGGCATTATCCTCATATACATGGGCATCAGTACCCGCCAATACACAATCACTTAATTTATTAGCCTCGCTCTTAACCCTTCTGATTTGTTCAGGTTCCACCCCTAAAATATCTGAACAATTATATTTTGTGCTACCACGCTCAATTTGAGAATCTTTTAGATCATTTAGTATACATAAACCGTTTTCTTGTTTATTACACCGAGTATGAGTATATCCACAAGAATCACACCACTCCGGAATGTCTTTTTCATATTTCTGTTCGCAGATAACAAAATTTTCTGTAGTACAACCACCCACACCTGTTATAAAATCATACGCATCAGAAACTGAACAATTACGGGTAAAGGAATCACCATCAATTAAAAACCTAATTTTGAAATAATCTGGCACAGCATAAACACCGCCATCTTCTGGTTCCTTACAAGGAGCCTTACTCCAATCAAAGTCGTCACTAAATACCGACACGGGACAATCCTCTGTTATACGTTCTTTCTCATAAGCAGATTGTGTTATAGCTTCTGGTAATAAAGATGTTTTAACCGATATAAATAGTAGTTCGCCCTTTCCATCTTTCTTGAAATAATATCTAACCGGATGATGTTTACATTCTAGCGCCAATGCGTATGGCATTTGAATCAAGCATGCGATTAAAAATGTGGTTATAAAATTACGTTTCATGTACATACCCCCAAAGAAACAGGATTAATTATACGTTAAATATTATACATTATTTTATTTTATTTATGCAACAGATTTAATTAAAATTCAAATCGCAAACCCAACATTAAATTTATATATACTAGATTATTCGCACTAAAAAATTCACGGTGCTTGGTATTATCAACGTTGCCCAGTTCCCACTTTGCATTTGGGATATACATTATACGACCACCAAAGTCAAAAAACATACGTTCTGTTACGCCATACGACACACCCGCTGCCAATAAACCTGCAAAATTTGCCGTACTGTATTCGGATTGATAAAATTCAATCTTACCATCAACAATTTCGCCATATTCTTTTAATTCTTCTTGGTATGCAATATCGCCATATGGATCTGATAAATTTAATACTGTTTTAACATCTGCATAACCAATACCAAAACCAACGTATGGTATCGCTGTACGTACAGGCTTGTACAAGCCATCAAAATAGTCATGATATGCCATTACGCTGATTACATCAGTCGTTAAATGCGAATTCACAGAACCACTTTGTACCGGTATTGTAACACCATCAATGCCATATAATGGCGCATCACCAGAAAACATTGGCGATGAATTGTATTCAGATTTCACAATGTGATCCCATCCCGCTTCAAAACGCCATTGAGGAGTATAAGGCATTGTCCACCCAATTCCAAAACCAGCTGCAAATGAAAAACTGTCATAATCCTGACGTACAGGAACATCCGCCAGTTCTGTATATGCAGGCAACCAATCACTGGGGCATCCATATTCGTTACAATAATCAATTGATGCAACTTCGTCTAAATCTGGACTGACCATATAGCCGGTTGCAATCGCGCCAACATGGTTTTCAACACTGGCCATACCTAATGCAAAACCACCACGAACCGCCAACGTAAATCTGGAACCATCATCTTCGTACCAGCCATCGCTAATATAATCACCGGCATACTGCCACCCAGCGAATGCAGGCAACGTTAAAATACATGATAATAAAGGTAAAATTGATAATAATCTTTTTCTCATGCATGACATTATATCATAAAATCATGTCTTGTAAAAACAAAAAATCCGCCATTGGCGGATTATATTGTATTATTTTTTCTTGGCACGTGGTTTTGCCGTTGTTTTCTTGGCCTGGGACACACGTGGCGCAGATAACTTTTTATATTCTGCATACAATGCCTGAACACATGTATAAACCAATAATGCAGATACAGCGGTTATTAAACCAGCAATTAAACCATCTGAAAATACAGCAAACAATAATATTGCAACCGCCAATACAACGGTATAGCCCATATTCTTGGATAATACAGTTACGATTTTTTCAAACATTTCCCTTTCCTTTGGTTGGTATGATTAAATTATAAACAATATTTTTCTAATTCGCCACGAAAAAAATACCACCAAGTACATTGGTGGTATCACAAGGAAGAAAACCCTAGACCAAGAAAGATGTTTCTTATAAAACTACATAGCCACCAACACGTGCTGTCTTTGGAATTGGCCCAAACGATGAACGTGGACTGACGTAAATATTGCCCGTTACGACAAAATCACCACAAAACTGTAATAAACCTATATCACGCAGGAACAAGTTGCCGTTTATTTTTACATCACAAGGCAATGTATATTTGTTCATATTTTGTATATATAAATCGCCATCAATCTGGGAATTATTTTGTATCAAAGAACCTGCGCCACGACTGTCAATGATAACATCACCCATGAAATTCTTGTTTTCTTGAACTGCAATTTGACGTTTAGCAATAATAATTTCTGATTTTTGCACCGGAACAACATTTACGGGTTCTGGTTGTATTTCTGTAGTTGTCTGAATTGGTAATACTGGTTCTGATTTTTTTGGTTCTGTTAATGGTTGTGTCACAGGAACAGGTTCCGCAACAACAACAATTGGTGTTTGCTTGCATGTTGTAAAATCTAGAATCAACATTGTAAACAATACAATTATTGATACTAACAAAGCTGTATTTACCATACCAATCACATTCAACCCGCATACCCAGTCCCATAACCATTTACAAAACTTTGCAATCTGACGAAACGGCCAACAAATATAATTCCATATCTTTTTCCAAACAGATGCACGTTTATTGGACTTTTTATTAACTGTTGTGCGACGTGTATTTCTAACACGACGTGCGGCTGATTTAATTTTTTTCTTGCTTGGCATAGTATATATCCCTTTTGTTTTTGTTAATTTGATACAACTAATATATACCAAAAATAATATTTGTCAAGTCTTTTGTCAATAAATATTATTTTTTTGATTTTTTAACTGCGACAATATACCCTGTGGTATATGAACACAAAGATTGGATTTTTATTATTGTTGCTGGCTGGGTGCACCACAATACTGACACCGCCCCAAGATTTTGTCATGCAAGATATTAAAACAAACGACTATGAAATCAGAACTTATCAAAAAATCCTGTCCCCATCAGAACCAATACATATATATATTGAAGGTGATGGACATGCGTTTGACCAATATGGACAACCAACAAATAACCCTACACCACACGCAAACACTATGCTGAATATCGCTTTGTCCGATACAGCAAAAAATGTAGTATATATGGCACGACCATGCCAATATGTAATGTCAGATAATTGTAATCAAACAGACTGGACAGACGGACGGTTTTCTAAAAAAATCATTGATAATATGTATCAAGCCATTAAAAACATCGCAAACAAACAACCAATTGTACTGATTGGATATTCAGGGGGCGCAATGGTTTCCGGACTGATTATTCAGCAAAACACCGAATTGGATATAAAAAAATGGATTACAATCGCAGGGGTCTTGAACCATAAACAATGGACACAGTACTTTGGCGACCAACCTTTAAGCAAATCACTGGACTTGAACCAATTACCAGATATTCCACAAATTCACTATGTCGCAGAAAATGATACCGTTATACCAATGGAACTGGCCAAGAAATGGACAGAAAACCAAACAATAATTATTATTCCAAATGCAACACACAATAAATTCCCCGAACAGACAATAAACTTTTAATACAAAACATTGACATTTTTTGTTTTTGTATTATATATAAAGTATGAATAATGTAAAAATCTTTCCTATATTTAATCAAGCCGCCCCACAGGTTTGGGACGACTTTTTGCGCATTCGTGCAGTTGTAATGAAACATAACTATAACTTGGAAATGACCAGCAATGAACTGAACGCAGCATTAGATACGTTAAAAAATGACTGGAAATACGCAACATGGAACTTTGCGTTCGGGGCATACGACAACAACGAAATGATTGGTTATATCTGCGGTACATGTGATTCCAAAGGCAAAACTGCGTACTTTAACCACTTGTACGTCATGCCAAACTATCAAGGAAAATCTATTGGCAGACAACTATTAAACGCAGCAGAAAGCGCAGCATCTGTCTATGCAACAGAAAGCGAACTAATATCTTTGGGAAACGCATACGGATTCTATGATAAAAACAAGTATGAATCTAGAAACAAAACAAACATTTATAATAAATCTTTGAAAAACATCGGCAAGTGTCAGGTTATACCTGTTTTTCATGCAAAACCTTCTATGCTGACTAAACTTAATAGGATTTCACAAAATACAAACCTGACCAAGCAAGCAATAAACAAAGAACATCAACCAGTCTTTATTTACAAAGATATAAACCAGAAAATAACTGGATACGCATTTCAAAATAATGCGCATTCTGTATCTGGGCGCGCAGATGACTGGGCTAAAACACAACTAATAAAAAAACTTAATGCATATCTAGAACACCAAAACACAAGATAAAAAAAACGCCCCGATACTATGGGGCGCAGACATGAAACTTTTATATTTATTAACGATTACGCGATACAGGCCTGTTAACAATCATCCAGATTAACCATATCAACGCAGAAATACCGACCAGTGCATATACAATGTTACTGGCCAATGTTCCAGGCCCAAACAAAAATGCAACCAAGTCAAAACCAAAGATACCAACCAGACCCCAGTTCAGGGCACCGATAAATGTCAATGGCATAAGAACATAGTTCGTTAGTCCTCTCATCTTTTTTTTCTCCTTTTCAAGGTTTACTTTGTCTTTGTCAAGACACATGTATTATAAAACTTTTATTTACACGTTTCAATCACAATACAACACTTAGGAAAAGGTACCTGGACCGCAAAACACAAGCGTTTTACAAGTATGAATTGCCGTAAAAAAACCGCCCATCAGGCGGTAATTATAATTGAATATACAAAGACGGATGTTTTTCTAGTTTTTCAACACCCTGGTCCAAAACTTTACGATATTCCAAGAACTTCTTTTTATCTTCTTTGCCCAAATTGCTGATAGCAGGCAATTTTACCGTCATTGGGTTTACATGCACGCCATCTTTGATAATTTCATAGTGTAAATGTGGGCCAGTTGAATAACCTGTTGAACCAACATAACCAATTGTCTGTCCCTGTCTGACATTAGTACCAACATTTACACCCTTGGCAAACTTGGACATATGTGCATACAAAGTTTCATAAGAGCCATTATGACGTATCTTTACAAAATTACCATGTCCACGATTGTAACTGCGCGCGATAACACGCCCTGCCCCAGCAGCAGGAATTGGTGTGCCTGTGGATGCACGAAAATCAACCCCTTTGTGCGCACGCGTAAAACCAAGAACAGGATGCTTGCGCTTTTTGGAAAAATTACTGGTTATTTTGGCATTGTTAATCGGTGTACGCTTTAACGATTTTATTGCCCCATTACCATCTGCATCATAATACCCAATTGTACCATCAGCCTTTTTGAAACGATACATTTGAACATTTCCACGTAATGCCTGAAACGACACAGCTAAAACACTACCATTATCTATTTTATTACCATCAGAAAAATTTTCTTCGTACAAAACCCAGAACTTTTGGCCCGCACGAACGTCGCGTTCAAAATCCATTTCAAACGCCAGCAAATCATAAACTTCTATTAAAATTCCTGCTGGAATACCTGCACGCTGGCCGGCTAAATAAAAACTGTCCCCATCCAAAATTTCACCACCACGCCAAACAGCACGTGTATCACGCTCTATGTCAACAGTGTTACAATTCCACCCACCATTATCGTTACAAATCAATTCAACCTGACGCCAAGGCGATGGCACAACAACAATCTTGGAAACAGGAGCATCATCATTCTGACGTATAAATTCCAACTTGTCACGTTCAGCACGCAACCCAGAAATCCCAGCATCTTTCTTGAGAACACGCGCAATTTCATTTACATCATTGTGTGTCAACCCCTGAGCCAACAACAAACCAGATAGCGTATCACCAGATGCAACAACCACCACAGAACTACATTCGTTTTGAACACGAACCTGAGATGGCGTATGACGAGTAATAACTAAAAAAACCGCAATCAAACCCAACAGCCCAGCCAACGCCATAACTATACGAGTAAGATTAGTTGTATTTATAATATCTTTTGCTTTTTTCATAACACAGATTATAATTACTTTATGAAAATAAATCAAGCGTTCACAATTTTACAACAGGCAGGTGGCATAAGGGCCGCACGAATTATTACAGAAAATGTAAAAAAATTGTCTGGAATCAAAGTCTATTGGATGGCATATAAATTACGCCGTGGGGTACCTGTTGCTAAAATCATCGGACAAAAATGGTTTTATGGACTGAAATTTTATACAAATAGACACACACTGGATCCACGACCAGATACAGAAACACTGGTTGCAGCAGTAATAACAGACTGTCACAACAATAATACCCGACAAATTCTAGACCTAGGAACAGGAACCGGATGTATAATATGTTCGTTGGTAAAAAACATCCCTAATGCATCAGGAATTGCAGTTGATATATCTTGGCACGCACTGGCAGTTGCTAAAAAAAATATCAATGCGCTGGGATTAAATAACAAAATCAAAACTAAACATGCCAGTTTTAACAACCCCAATTTAACGCAGAAAAAGTTTGATATAATTGTTTCAAACCCACCTTATATTGCATATAATGACACACGTGTTGACGATAGCGCAAAACACGACCCAAAGACAGCATTATACGCAGATAACAATGGACTAAGTGCATATGAATCTATTGCAAAAAACGCAAAAAAATGGTTAAAAACAGACGGCAAATTGTACTTGGAAATCGGCATCAACCAAGGAACAGATATCAAAAATATCTTTAATAAAAACAAATGGAATTTTATCTGCAGTCACAAAGACTTATCTGGCACTGAACGTGTCTTGGTTTTTGACAAGGGCACAAAATGAAACAATTAAACAATAACGATATTGAAAAAATGATACAGACGGAATTTGTACCAAATACGCCAGATACGCAACGCAGTGTTCGCAGACAATTACATCTATCAACACGAATTCAAACCACAAACACACGCATTCCAGAACACACAAAACTAGATTTACATCAATTAACAGAAGAACAAGCATGGAATGCAATTATGAACTTGGCAAAATCAGGGGTTCGTAACGCAACGATTATCACAGGCGCCAGTGGAATACTTAAAATAAAATTCCAACAATGGGCAACAGACAGTTTGCTTAGCCCGTATATAATATCATGGTCTGCGATAAACAATGGCAGTTTTGCTGTGACATTCAAGAAAAACACACATATATTAAGTGAATTTTAAATTATAGATATGGGAATTTTTTTCCACAATATCCTGTTGTAAAATTGGCATATACGCATATAAATTGAGTAGGATCAATACTATCTCTTGTACTTTGAGTTTGTGAATTTGGCCAACCATGTGTAATAGCCAACGTTTTTCCATTAACTGAAACAGATGTCTGATTACCTGTATAGGTCATTTCATAATGCACATGCGATAAACTTTTACTAAAATAAGGTTCTGAACCGTTATTTTTTTTAGTTTCCTTGGATGCACCTGTATTCCCAATCGTAGCGATTTGACATCCCGCAGAAACTCTTTGTCCTTGTGATACAAATATCTTATCAAGATGCAGATAATATGTCTTGAAACCATTTTCATGATCAACAACAACATAATTTCCAGCAGATCCACCAGGACGATTTTTTTTAACAAGCGAAACTATCCCATCTGCGGGCACAAATACAGGACGCCCAAAACTTTCCAAAGTACAACCAATATCATACCCTTGGTGAACTCTATCGCCACTTCCACGATCTACGATACCATAGGGTGCACAATACACAAAATGTTCGTGCAGAACGGGCGATCCAAAAGGTATTTTTTGATTAGATGGGATATTTGGGTGCTTTTGGGCACAATACCCACGTTTCGGAGAAACCGGCAGATTATCGTCATTTTTTTTATCGTTATCCTGACTATCATCCCCGCTTTTTTCATCAAACACATCTTCACTTATTTGTTTAGCAAGTTCTTCGTGCAACCCCTTTAATTCAATCTGTTCATATGCCGACAGTGTTGAAAAACGATCATACCCTTCGGCCTTGACAGCCATTTTGTCCGCAAAAGGAACATCCGAAAACGTACTTGGGAAACTTTGTGCAGTTAAAAAACTTTTCTTTGCATTGCGCGTCAAAACACCCTGCTCTGCAGCATTTGCAGACAACGCATAAAACACACCTAATATAAATAATATATTTCGCATGCTTTTATTATATCACTTTTGACAAGATTTTGCATGACTAATTTCATTTTTTCTGCTATTAGTTCTTGTACTAGGAATATTTATCATGAAAAAAATACAAACTGTTTACGACCATATTCGCAGCAACAACATGAAAACATGGGGTTTAATTATTTTGTTCCCAATGATATTTATCTGTTTGATTTTTTTATTAGTGTGGGCTGTATCACCAATTAGCCAAGCAATAAACACAACTGTTTCTGTTGCAATCCCCACATTTATTATGTGCGCAATATGGATGCTGATATCGTGGGCGTTTGGCGATTCTATGATATTAAACATGGCTGGCGCACACGAAATCAAGCCAGACAACAAAGAACACCGCGAAATTTTCAGAACTGTTGAAAATGTAGCATTGGCAGCGGGTCTGCCAACACCACGCGTATATATCATAGACGATAATTCACTAAACGCATTTGCAACAGGTCGCAGTCCAAAAGACGCATCGGTGGCGCTGACACGTGGAATTATAAAAAAATTGGACCGACAAGAACTGGCAGGTGTGATTGCACACGAAATGGCACACATTGGCAATCGTGACATCAGATTGGACATGCTACTTATCACAGGGGTTGGTGTTACAGTATTTATTGCCGACATTTTATTACGCAGTGCAATGTACGGTAATCACAGTACATCTGACAACGACAATCGTGGTAACAGCACCGCAATATTAATGATGGTATGGTTGGCTTTTGCTGTATTCAACACAATTATTACGCCATTATTACGCATGGCAATATCCAGAAATCGTGAATACGCAGCCGATTCTACTGGCGCATTTATAACACGCAATCCAAACGCATTAGCCAACGCACTGCGTAAAATCAGCACAGATTCAAGAATAGAATCAATGGATAATGCAAAATCTATGGCTGCAATTTGTATTGCGTATCCTGGGCGACCACGTGAATTTATATCTGAATTGATGGCAACACATCCACCCGTAGATAAACGTATTAAACGATTAGAATCAATGAACATTTAATTAATACAAGTAAAGGAAAGGTAACAATATGGCAAATCTGCATTTTCATTATGGAGTTATGAGTAGTTCTAAGTCAGCAGCATTAATTGTAAATGCTCATAATTTTACACAAAATCAAAACCAGACCGAGGTTATAAAACCGTCTTTTGACAACAGGTTTTCTAGTGAAAAAATTGTTTCTAGAATTGGTTTATCATGGAATGCGACTGCTGTACCTAACTTGCAAAACTATGCGCCAAAAAAAGACACAAAATTAATACTGGTTGACGAAGTGCAATTCTTTGCTCCATCTGATATTGATAAACTGGTAAAAATTGCAGATGAACAAAATAAAATTATAATGTGTTATGGACTGATGGTGGACAGTAATGAAAAAATGTTCCCTGCATCACAACGACTGATAGAGGTTGGCGCAAAACTACACCGTATGGAATCGCCGTGTCAAATCAATGGCTGTATGAAGTTAGCAACACATCACTTGCGTTTTGACACAAACGGAAAAGTAATCCGTGCAGGTGACCAATTTGCATTAGGAGACAGCAATTATAAATCAGTCTGTCGCCATCATTTTAACGAAATATATCACGAGCAACAAAAAATCAGATAAAAAATATTATTTTTTCTTGCAATTTGAATAAAATGATATAAAATATAAATCCGTTGCATCCATAGCTTAACTGGATAAAGCATCTGACTACGGATCAGAAGACTGAGGGTTCGAATCCTTCTGGATGCGCCACGAATTCAAACACCGCCGTTTGGCGGTGTTTTAATTTGTATTGCCCATTCTAAATTCCGACACCAACCCCAGGGTTAAACAATGAGTAAGCAAGAACAAATAAAAATACAGTTCTAGTGCTAACAAATATCCCACAGGTATTTTTATTTCTGGATACACCACGAATTAAAACACCGCCATTTGGCGGTGCTTTAATTATTTTTGCGTCGTTTTCATCCAGTCACGTATCTGATGATAACATAAATTGAACTTTTTTGCAGCATCTGCAACTGACGTTATATTCGCATACTGTATAATATCTGCTTTTTGTTTATCAGAAAAAACACGATGTCTACGAACCTTATAAACCTTAAGTTCTGCGTTCCATGTTTGTATTGTTGAAGAAGCCTTGTTATATTTTTTTACCGCAGCACTAATATTGTGTTCTTTTACAAAATTCAGAATTTCCAGTTTCTTTTCTTTGCTTACTTTTTCATATTTCTGTACATGCGTTGCGTTTTCGCGACGTCCCTTTGCTTGATAAATATTAAGCACCTTGTTCCATGACAATATGGTAAAAATACTAACATCGTATTCACGCATGGCACCAGTTAAACCATGTGTATTTGCATATTCTAGTATTCCTTTCTTTTCTTCATCAGAAAATTCACGCATAGGTCGTATATCACAAATATGATATTCTTCATTCCAGCGATACATTGTCCTTGAATCAACACCAAATTCTTTGGCCGCCTGCGGAATAGACTTAATCACTTTTGCGCGGTTTAACGCAGTTTTCTTAAACTCTGTTGTATGTGCCATATCTTGACCCCCACTATGACACATATAATCACAACAAATATATTTGTCAAGTTTTAATTAAAAAAACACACAGATATAAAACATAAAAAAATCCCCATATTGGGGATATTTTATTTCAGATAAAAGGTTATTGTTGCAACAACACGAACTTTTTTATTTATCGCCTGACGTTCATTTGATGACCAACTGTCTGTTGGGTCACGCGATTCAATACTAAATACGCCCTGATTTGCACTTTTAATTTTACCAAGACGTGCATCAGCATCTTTGGCAAATTGTTGACCGGCAGCAGTAGCATTCTTGGTCGCTTGTTCTATCATAGAAATTTTGATATCGTTCAAACCGTTAAAGATATAAATTGGACCCGCATAATCTTCGGTAATTGTAATACCACGACGTACCAATTCACCCATACGACGTGATACACTGTCCACCAATTCAACATTATGTGAACGAACCTTGACCCCAGTTTCAATTACATAGCGACCATCGTTTTGTTGATTCTTTAATTCTGTATCGGAATACCCTGCATATTTATCACGAACCTGAACACGCAAATTTTGAATATCAGACGGTGCAAAACCTGCATCTGTTAAAAATGCATGAATTTCAGAAATATCATTATCTATTTCTTGTTGCAACACAGTTAAATCACCACCAACACCGTTGATTTTTATATTCCAAACCGCTGTATCTGCAACAACATCACGTTCTGCTAATCCCTTGACAGTAACTGTACGACCAGACATTGCACGATAAATACCATCACCTATAAAAAATCCCCCCAGCGCAACACCAATCGCCAATACAGACAACCATAATCCAGACATTGATTTTAATTTAGTGGTAACTTTCATTAATCCCCCCTTGTTTTCTTACAATTTACACCATTTGCACAAATAATATCAAGACTAAAAATCTTGGATTATTTTACTAATTACATAGTTTGCCAGCATCAGTCCAAATGTACCTGTTACAGTTATTACAGACCCAAGATTCTTGGCGTGTCCGGTTACGGGTTGCGGAATTTGAGTTGAATACACAACAGGAATATCCGGCAAGTTCATACCGCGAACCATGCGACGAACACGTGATGCCAATGGGCAAACACTGGTTTTTGATAATGGCGCTATTTTTATTTGTAATACATCTGTCTTTGATGCTGCACCCATACTAGAAACAATAGGAACATTATGCAATTGCGCCCATTTGTACAACGCAATCTTGGATTCAACTGTATCAATCGCATCAATTATAAAATCAGGACAAACATCTATTGTTGTATTTTCATCAAAAAACAAATCTAACGCATCAACAGTGACAGCCGGATTTATATCGCGAATTCTATTCTGTGCAACATATACCTTTTTATACCCCAAAGTACTGTCCATCGCAAACAATTGACGATTAATATTAGATTCTTCAACATTATCAAAATCAACAACTATTAAATGACCAACACCAGAACGAGCCAGCGCTTCTATAGCAAATGAACCAACCGCACCACAGCCAACAACCATAACTGTTGCATCTTGTAATTTTTTTATCCCGTTATCACCAAATAGCAGTCTGTTTCTGTTTAGTCGTGTCATTTATTCAACATCCGTATTGTATTTTGATATATTATATCAGCCATTTTATTGGGCGCAATATCCAAAATAGATGCGATACGATTTACAATCACAATTATATCGTCTGGCATAGAACCGTCTGTTTCCGCAACAATTCTATCTAATGGCGTTGCACATAAACGCGTAACATCTTGTAGATTACGGGGGCCATAAGAAAAGTACATATTATATCTTTCACCCAATCTTTTTATGTCATTTGGCGCACCATTATAACAATGCGACAAAATAAATGGTGGCAACGTGTTCTGGAACACCTTTAATATACTTAAAAATTTATCCCATGCACCAACACAATGTACACACACACCACGATTTAACTGATATGCTAACATCATTTGATCGCAAAACGCTTTTGTCTGATTTTCCATGCATGGTTTATACTTGTCCAAACCAATTTCACCAACTAAAACTTCTGGATTTTGACGTAACATTTCCTGTAATTCAGACAACCAATTATCTGAAACTTCTGTTATATACCAAGGATGTACACCAATTGCACCAAATACATTTTTTTTCAAATTTATTACACTGATAATATTTTTCCAATCAGACTGATGTGCAGCATTATATACCGCACCAACCTTTATTTCTGGCGGCATCTTGGACAAATGACAATGTGCATCAATATACTGTACCATTTGTATTGCAAAAAAAGCCTGCATGTTCTGCAGGCTTGATTATTATTCTAGTCCCTTTAATAAAATATCTTTCATTTCATTAGGCATCATGCCAGTCGTAGAATAACCACAATCAACATGATGGATTTCACCTGTAACACCACTGGACAAGTCGCTAAACAAATATACTGCAGCACCACTAACATCGTCCAATGTCATATTACGATGCAAAGGTGTTGTTTCAGCATTCAAACGCAACATTGCCTTGAAACCACCAACGCCACTGGATGCCAAAGTCATAATAGGTCCGGCACTGATTGCGTTAACACGAATATTATCACGCCCTAAATCAGACGCCAAATAACGCACACTGCTGTCCAATGCAGACTTTGCAACACCCATGACATTATAATTCGGCACTGATTTTTCACCACCATAGTAAGTTAAAGTAACAATACTGCCACCATTTGTCATTAATTTTGATGCACGTCTGGTTAAATCAACCAATGAATACACAGATACATCCATTGTATTTTTGAAATTTTCGCGTGTTGTATCTGCATAACGACCAGTTAATTCATTTTTATCAGAAAAAGCAATTGCGTGTAAAACACCGTCCAGATGTCCCCATTCTTGTTCAATCGCAGAAAACAATGCATCCATCTGTTCGTCATTTTGCACATTACATTCTTGAACAAATTGCGCCCCAATAGATTCAGCCAATGGACGCACACGCTTTTCTAGTGCAGGCATCGCATAAGGCATCGCAACCATTGCCCCCTGTTCTACAGCACGTTTAGCGATTGCCCATGCCATTGACCAGTCATTTGCAACACCTGTGATTAAAATCTTTTTCCCTTTTAATAACATATATAAATCCTTTTGTTATTACTGATTGGACACTATGGAATATAGCACTATAAAAAACATATCGCAATAAGTAAACACGCCCGACATGGGGCGTTTTCTTTATTTGTCATTAACTTCTTTGAATTGCATATCATACAGTGTTTTGTATGCGCCACACTCTATCTTTAACAATTCTTCGTGAGTACCACTTTCTACAACTTCACCATGATTGATAACAACAATTTTTGATGCGTTTCTGATTGTAGATAATCTGTGGGCAATTACAAACACTGTTTTGTCTTGCATCAGATTTTCAATTGCTTTCTGTACGACCGCTTCGGACTTGTTATCAAGTGCGGATGTCGCTTCGTCAAGAATCAATATTGGCGCATTTTTCAAGAACGCACGCGCAATTGCAATACGCTGTTTTTGGCCACCAGATAACAATATTCCGCGTTCACCAATTTGCGTATCCAACCCCTGTTCTAGTTCTTTGATAAACCCATCAAGACATGCCATTTCAATTGCCTTGTCCAATTGTTCTTGTGTTGCATTTTGATTACCCAACAAGATATTTTCACGAATTGTGCCAGCGAACAAGAAATTATCTTGGAACACTACTGCAATATTATTACGCAAAGATTCCAATGTAAAATCACGTATATCTGTACCATCAACACAAATTTGACCACCTGTTACATCATAGAAACGTGGTAACAAGCTGACCAATGTGGATTTACCGCCACCTGAATTACCAACTAATGCAATAATTTCACCTTGGTTAACAGTTAAATTAACATTTTTCAACACAGGAACATCTTTCAGATATTCAAAAGATACATTTTTGAATTCAATATTCTTGTGCAATGCAGGCATTTTTTGTGCATTTGCTTTGTCTTGAATTTTTGGTACTGTATTCAACAGCTTAAAAACCCTGTCAATTGCCAAGAAAGACATTAATACAGAGTTATATGTTGAACCCATACTTTTCATTGGTGTATATAACATGATTAAAGCAGCCAAGAAAGATACAAAACTACCACTGGTAATTGAACCGCTAAGAATCAAATAAGAACCAAACCATATTGCCAATGCAATACCAACAGACAATACCAAGTGCATAATTGGTGTAACCCAATTTGTACGTTGAACCATTTTGATTTTTAATGTAAATACCGAATCCAAAACATTACGGAATTTTCCCTGCTGATATTCACTAAGATTATATGCAGTAATTGTTTTATTTCCCGCATAAGATTCATTATAAGCAGTAATTAATGCAGAATCTGCAAGAATAGATTTACTAAATACCGCATTAACTCTTTTTTTCAATGTTACCATTGGCAACATTGCACCAATCAGAACAGTAACACAAATCAATGCCAACTGCCATGAATTGTAAAACAATACGAAAATCAACGATAACGCTGTAAAAATCTTTTGTACAAAGTTCTTCAAATTAGTTAACAAACCAGAACATGCAGAGTCCGCGTTGTTATTAAACATATAAACAACATCACCAGAATTTCTTTTGTTAAAGAATTCTGTTTCAAAACCTAACATTTTCTTGTACATGTCCAGTTTTAATAAATTTGTAATTTTTGCCCCAGACCATGTATTCAAATAATTTGCCGCAAATGTTAAAACACCTTGGACCAATGTAAAAGTTACAATAACCAAAGGAATATACCACGCAGTTTGCAATGATTTTTCAACCATAACCAAGTCCATATATGGTTTTAATGCCATCGCAATAACCGCATCCATAGAACCAATTGGAATCGCCAACAATAATGACATCAAACCACGAAACCAATATGGTTTTACATATGGCCACATACGTTTATAGTTCACAAAAAACATATTATTCGTAATTCTATGTTTAATTTCTGCCAATAATTTTTTAATCATATTATTTAACCTATTTATTAAGTACTTGCCGTATATCTTGCAGATACATATTACAAGATTCCTTGGGAATTATTGAACATTAGACCATAAAAGTCAACAGTTGTTATAGAACAAGAAAAAACCGACATTGACCATCAATATCGGAATTTTGCGTTTATCGTTCGTACGAATTTGAATTAGACAATCTGAAGTTTTCTTCAAATTCTTTTTTCATCTTTAGTAAATCTACTTTGTATTTAGCAAGAAAATATTCAGAATCACCGTTTCCAGACTTTAATAGACATGAAATAGCGCTAAGCAGATTTTGCATAGCCAATATTTTTTTCCGCAATTCTCTTTTCTTGGATTCATCAGATAACCCATTAACCCAAGAATCAAATGCTTTGATGTCATTTTGCATTGTTTCTGCAAATTCTTTATATTTAGAAACATTTGTTACCTGCATACCCAGCCCTTTTTTATTATTATATAATTATTCTGACAAGATTTCAACCTCTGCTGCAACTATAGCTGCCCCCGCAGCCGCTGTGGCGGTTAGACCATCAACAAGGTTTGCATCGCTTTTTATATACTTTTCTGGCGTTACAAATCTGTATTGTTCAAGACGTTTGAAATCATCACCAACCGCATCACCAATTGGATACGAACTTTGTTCTGTCAATGTTGAGCGATACCCACCCGCATGCTGGTTTGAATACGTAACATCATTCAATTTTGCCTTGTCTGTACCTAACATCCCCATTTCTGGCGAAAAAGCATCAATCTTGTGTGCGTCTTCGTGTGCAAGATTATTCATAAAATTGTATAATGATGATTCGCTATCTATATCAACATACAGCGTTTTATTAGACCGATCGTGTAATCCTGACCATGTACGAACGGCATCAGGATTTTCTGCATCCCATTGTGTTGCGTCCTTAAATTGATATTTGCCAGATACAGTATATTCCCCACTTTTGTCCAGGATTTTTTGTCCAAACGCAACCTTTTCACCGTCTGTTAAATTTTCAAAATTTGTTGCCATACGACGTAATTCTGGGTCTTTGTCAACAATTTCTGAATATAATTGTATCCTTTCTGCGATAACAAAATCTTTGTTATCTATTTTCACAGACTGCGGTATAATAGATTCGTTCCATGTTTTTTGATATGAAGTTCTAACTTTAAAGACTTCATCTAGAACTTCTGTACTATAAAATTCCCCATATTCATCAAGCGTTATCTTTCCATCCATATATTCTTGATACTTATTGTCAAGAGCCGCCTTCAATGACGGATTACGCTCAAACATATCCTGTGTTATTGCATTAATATCAAGTGCATTTCTTGCTTCCTCTGTCATTTGTACAACATTTGGGTCAAGGCTACGATAATTACTAAATCCCACAGGATTATCAAGGTATGCTTCCACATTCATTTTACGCACAAAAACCTGTCCTGCTTGGTCACGCAATTGCTGTATGCGTTCGCGAACTTTTGTATCACCTAAACCAGATGTTTTGGCCAATTCATCTGCCTGTGCGTTAAGCGCACGAAATTCTGCATCCAAATCATCAATTGTTTGTCTTGAAATGGTACTTAATTCATCCAGTCCCAGCCATCCCTGCTTTTTTATTACATCATCTAATTTTGAATAATCCCCACCAAATCTGGCCTTGAATGCATCCAGTGTTTCACTGCGAATACCGTATTTCTTGTACGCTTCGTAAAACTTTCTGTCTGTGGCAGACATATGTGCGACATCCATCGCATCATCCAGTTTTGCGATTTTACTTAATTTTTTGATTTTTGTAAATCTGGCAGTTACATATCCTGGGTTATACAGCACATTTGCCACAATCAAAACAGGTTCTGATGCGGTATCAATATAATCTATTAAACGTAATGACGATGAACGCATCGCACATTCTGCAGCAGTCGCAACCACAATTTGATTATTTTCATTCATGCCACAGGCAACATATTCTGTCTTAATCAAACCAATCAGTTCATCCATTACAAAATCAACGACCTTTTGGTCATCTGTATTCAAATCATTCATAACCCCAGATAATGTTGCGTAATGTTTCTGCAATACATGCAATGCACACTTTTCGTCTGTACACTCATAAGCATCTGCAACAAAATCCAGATAATGTTTTGCAGCCTGATGACTTAGACGCCTGTGGTTCATATCTACGACAAAATTAAACGCCATATCTGTTACCAACATTTCTACCCCTGCAACAACCACAGGAACCGTTGCACCACCAGTCGCAATTGTAAATACAGAACCGCCAATAACAACAACCGCCCCAACAATATAATCTGTTGCCACCTGACGTTTATATTGTTTCATTGCATTACCTAAAATACAGGCACGAACACTGGAATCCCATTGCGCACCCTCTTCTGATCCGTTGGCACGCAAAACTGCATCCAACTTTGAGCATTCTTCTTTTGTTGGTCCACGACAAGATTCGCCCTTGAATTTACCCCCACTGATTATGCACTGCATTGCATCAACACCTGCAGCAGCACGCACATCAGAACCTTCGGTCAGGTCATGAAACATAAAATCAACCTGCTTTGACCCAACTGTACATGTCATTATGTAATCATAGTCTTTTATTTCTATTAGCGGTTTTTCGCCACCTGATTCAACCTTGACTATGGCTGGATCACAATTAATATACGTTTCTTTTGGGAATTTAGCACGCAAATATTCTTCGGTCTGTGTTTTAGCCATGCCTGCACGCATCTGGGCGCCTGTATCATAGAATATATAACTGTCAACTTCTGGTAATGTTTTTAGTTGTTGTTTTGTTTTGAATTTGTATTCACGTCCCAAACGACAATAACCTTGGAACATTGCACTATGTCTAATTGTAACTGCCAAACTATGTAATGGACCATTACATACATCACGCGAAATCTCACAAGACTGCCAAACTTTTTCAACCCCCTTGTCTGGATGTGTTACGATTTGGCCACCAAACATTTTACACATGGCAACATTTTCTGACTCAATCGCAGTTGTACCAGGGTCTTGAATCAAATCATCAAACTCAAATTCATATGATTTACCGCCCGCACTACACATAATATAATCTTGCCCCAGCGGACTGGTAATAGCACGACGACTTTCGTATGTATGCCAACATGTAAAATTCAATTTTTTTTGTTTCCCATACGCATTAATAAATTCACGACCATTTGGTTCTTGGGTTTGCAGTGCAGCAAATACCTTTATACATTCGCCACCGGCACCATTACAAGATTTTTTATATACTAATTTATGACCATCTTTGCCGACACATTGATACTCTTTTTCAGTATCAGACAATACCCAAATACCATTGAATTTTGTTTTACAATTTTGTTGATTTACTTCACCGATACCCCAACCCGATTTTTCCGCAAGTGTATTTATAAACAGTCGGCAACCGTTATATCCATTTGTATTATTAATGTTAAATCCTGCTGCTGCACAAACCTTGTAAATTCCCATCACAGATATTGTGCCACCCATCTGATCCATCTGTTTTTGATATTCGTCTGCTGCAGATTGACGATGCGTTGCAGGCACCATGGTATTTATTGTATCTTCTACTGCCTTGGATGAAAATCTAATCCAATTATCCGCCATAGACGGAAAAGTAAACAACACCAATAAAAACGTAATCAGAAGTTTTATCATTTCAATACCCCTGTACATTTTTCTGCAACAATTGCTACTTGTTTTATCGCGGATATTTGAGTTGCGTTAAATACAGTCGCTGTTAATGATGATGCTGTCGCACCAACAGATAATATGTTCGCCGCTGTGTTAAGATTTTTTTCGTGCTGTTTGCCTTCTGATGTATTGTTATCGCGCACATTGTTGCTATTTGCAACACCAGATGTAACCGTTCCGGCCAAACCAGTAGCAGCACCA
>JAZOTB010000040.1:0-1348 GCA_045657405.1 Candidatus Enterousia sp. | reverse complement strand
CTGTCGGTTTTTAATCCGTGAATTATTGCGTTTGTTAATGCGGAAGTGGTTTGTTCAGCTTTGGATTCTGATGTTTGTGTTTGCGCGTTTGGTGTTGTTGTTTGCGTTGTTGTTTGTGCGGCGGAAGTTTGTTGTTGTATTTTTGTTTGTGCGTAGTTTTGGGCAAAATCGATGTATTGCAAACATTGGTCGTCGTATCCTTGCAACAAATTGTATGTGTAGTACGCTTTTTTTGTTTCTGGGCTTAACGGATTCATAATTGCGGCTGTAAGTCCGTTTTGCATTGCCATTGTAAAAAATGTGGATGTTACGATTTCGCGTTCTGGAAGTCCGAATGAAATATTTGAGATTCCAAGGCTTGTTGTTCCGTTGTATTTTGTTGTGATTTGTTGAACTGTTTGAAGCGTTGCTTTTGCAGCAGATGAGTCGGAACTTACTGCCATTGCGAGTGGGTCGATAATTATATCTTTTGTTTGTAAGCCGTATTTTTTTGCTTCTGTGTAGATTTTTTCTGCGATTTTTATTCGGCCTTCGCTTGTTTCTGGGATTCCGTTTTCGTCTAATGTAAGTGCGACTACAAATCCGCCGTATTTCTTTACTAGTGGAAAAATTGCGTTCATCACTTCTTGTTTGCCATTCACAGAATTTATCATGGCTTTTCCGTTGTAGCGACGAAGTGCAGCTTCCATTACTTGCGGTTCTGTTGTGTCTATTTGAAGAGGAAGTTCTGTAACTGATTGTAATTCTTGCATTACTTGGAGCATCATTTTTTGCTCGTCGATTTCTGGAAGTCCAACGTTTACATCCAAAACTTGAGCGCCGGCTTTCTCTTGTTCTAAACCTTGATTTATGATGTATGAAATGTCGTTATTTCTGAGCGCTTCTTTGAATTTCTTTTTTCCGGTTGGATTTATGCGTTCGCCAATTAAAACTGTTGGTTTGCCTTTTTGGAAATATACAGTTTTTGTTCCTGATGAAATTACGCTTAGATTTTTTTGTGTGATTGGCTGAATTTTTACGTTTGATAATTTTTGCGTCAATTCTTTTATGTAAGTTGGATTTGTTCCGCAACAGCCTCCGATTACACACGCGCCTAATTCTACAATTTGTTCCATTGTTTGAACAAATTCTGTTGGTTCTACGTCAAAAACGGTTTTTCCATTCTGAACTCGTGGCAAGCCTGCGTTTGGATTTACGATGATTGGCAGGCTAGAAACTTTTGATAATTGAGAAACTACTGGCAACATTTGTTCTGGACCAAGGCTGCAATTTATTCCGATTGCGTCTACACCAAGCCCTTCTAACATTGCTACCATTGATTCGGGAGTGGCGCCGCTTAAAAGTCGCG
>JAZOTB010000039.1:0-12904 GCA_045657405.1 Candidatus Enterousia sp. | reverse complement strand
TGGTATCACAGTTACTTATTATGAAAACTGTAGTGCGAATGCATCGACAGATAAAACGTGTCTAGAAATTACCCAAGAATGGTTAACACAGAATCATGTAAAATCTACTGCGTGTGACAAGACAACCGGTGAAAATTATATAACAGAATGCGCAGATACACATACAGGAGAGACAGATGATAATGGTCGTATTACAAAATGCGTACCAAATGAACAGGCGCAACCAGCTGTGTCAGACAGGGCGCATCATTCTGCATGTACAGATGCAGAAAAGGCAGACTTGCAATCCAAGGGTGCAGATGAAGTATGGGTATATAAAAATAAATGTGTGCCAAAGTCATGTAATACGGGTTGGTACTTGGTTGTAAAGGGTGCATCTTCACAAGGATATTGCGTAAAAATATGTCCAGATTATCAACAAAAGTCTTGGGGAAACGGTGGGCAGGCATGTGATGTTGAAAAACAGAAACAAAATTGTAACCGCAAAGTGTACGGCAAGGATGAATATACATCGGGTCAATGTCAGGCGAAGTGTGAAGAATATGCCAACGAATCCACCTGTAATTTGACAGGAAATGCGGTTGAAATTACATCGGCAAACCAGTGTGTATGTAATCCAGTTCAATCCGATGTGGCAAAAAGTAACCAAGTAACCCAGGAAAATAAAGCTGCTTGTGCTGAAAAAATGTTTACTCAGGTTAATGCGCGTAATTGTGATGCGTTATGTAAAAAATATGCGGCAGAAAATAATTGTGATGTACATAAATCTGGTTCGGTTACCACGACTAATATGGTTGCTTGTTACTGTAATCCGGCTGATACAGTAACACTGGATGGACCTAATAGAAGAGCTGGTGGATTTGGTGCAGCAGCAGGTGTTCTTGGAGGATTCTAAATTAAAAACAATTCCGCCCGAACGGGCGGTTTTTTTATGCCTTTTTTGTTGACTTTTTTGTGTTGCTGATATAAAATCTGCCCTGCGTACATGTATGTATGCGGCCATTTGGCGAAAATAATAAACTAAGCTAAAAGGGAATAATATGATTGAAAAAAACTGGATGACTTTGATTAAGCCAAAAAAATTGACTGTCAAAGTTGATGAACATAATCCTAATATTGCAACATTAATCGCAGAACCATTGGAAAAAGGGTTCGGTTTGACATTGGGTACCGCATTGCGTCGTGTATTGTTGTCTTCTTTGCAGGGTTGCGCACCTATCTATATCAAAATCGATGGCGTTCAACACGAATTTTCCAGCATTTCTGGCGTTCGTGAAGATGTTACAGATATCATCTTGAATTTGAAAGGTGTTTACTTTAAAGCCTTGACCGAAGGTCAACACAAAGCATATTTGAAAGTTAAAGGCCCAGCAGTTGTCACAGCAGGTATGATTGAAACATCTGGTGGTGTCGAAGTTATGAACAAAGATGCAGAAATTTGCACATTGGACAAAGGTGCATCTTTGGATATGGAAATCACATTGGCAACAGGTCGTGGCTATGTTCCTGCATCACAACATGCAGATGGTTTGCCACTGGGTGTAATGCCGGTTGATTCTATCTTCTCGCCAATTTTGAATGTTGCCAGCAGTGTTTCTGAAACACGTGTTGGTCAATCAACAGACTTTGATAAATTGGAATTGACAGTTAAAACAAACGGTTCTGTATCTCCAGAAGATGCAATCGCATATGCTGCACGTATCTTGACAGATCAATTGGTTGTATTTATCAACTTTGAAGATCCTGCACAAATCGGTTCTTCAAATGACGAAGAAGCTGCAAAAGATGCATTGCCATTCGATCCAAAATTGTTAAAACATGTTGATGAATTGGAATTGTCTGTTCGTGCAAATAACTGCTTGAAGAACGACAGAATCAATTGGTTGGGTGAATTGGTTCAAAAGACAGAGGCTGATATGTTGAAAACACCAAACTTTGGCCGCAAATCTTTGAACGAAATCAAAGTACAATTGGAAGCAATGGGATTGGGCTTGGGTATGGAAGTACCAGGTTGGCCACCAGAAAATATTGCTGAATTGTCCAAAAAGTACGAAGACCCATACAAATAAATTAAATTCTGTGGACGCCTGTTGGCGTTCACAGATTCCTCGTGTATGTCCAATACACGTCGGAACTGTGAAACACCAACAATCATCTCACATAATTTAATTTCTTGGCGCCGGTTATGGTGTGGAAAAGAAAAACGTTGCAAATCGTAATAAGTTTGTTACAATCGTAAAAGAAGAGGAAAATATGTCTGTTAAAGATAAGTTTAACCAGGCTGCACAAAAAGTAAAAAAGCGCAGACAAGAGCGTAGAGATCGTAGATTGGATGCATTGGAAGATAGTCTTATAGGAGATATTGCCTCTTGGATTCGGATGATTTTTGGTAATCCGGGTTCGCGCAGTTTAAGATAGTTTTGAATAAATATTAGTTCAAAACAGAAATTTAATCCCACAATACTGAAATTTCGGGTTGTGGTGTCTCAAAAAATCCCACTCGGCAGAGTAGGGCAGAAACAAAAGGAGTAATCAATGAGACATATGAAAGCAGGTCGTACATTCAATCGCGACACAAATGCACGCAAGGCCTTGTTCGTTGGTCTGGCAAAAAATTTGATTGAAAAAGAACAGATTAAAACTACTTTGCCAAAGGCAAAAGATTTACGCAGTGTCGTTGAAAAACTGATTACTCGTGCCAAGGTTGATACTGTTGCAAACCGTCGTTTGACAGCATCAGAATTGGGTAATTCTTCTGCTGCAACTGTTAAAAAGTTGTTTGATGTTTTGGGTAAACGTTATGCAAACCGTCCAGGTGGCTATACACGTGTTCTGAAAGCTGGCTTCCGTTATGGCGATGCAGCACCAATGGCAATCATTGAATTGGTTGATCGTGATGTAAATGCAAAAAAAATCGCAGAACCAGTTGTTCAAGAAAATGCTGAAACAGCAGAACAAGCAGAATAATTCGTTTTGTATTTGTTTGATAAAAATCCCCATTGTTGGGGATTTTTTATTGTAAATTTTTTTAAACAGTATAATATATATGTGGTTATAAATTTAAGGATTGAAATATGCCAGCAAAAACAGTTAATGATATTGTCGCATTGTGCAAGCGTCGTGGTTTTATTTTTACGGGTTCTGAAATCTACGGTGGATTGGGTGGAACATATGATTATGGCCCATATGGCGTTGAATTGATGAAGAATATTCGCAACGCATGGTGGAATGCAATGGTTTATTCGCGTGATGATATTGAGGGGCTGGATGCGGCCTTGATTACAAATCGTTTGTTGTGGAAATATTCTGGGCATGAAGCGGGATTTTCAGATCCATTGGTTGAATGTAAAAAATGTGGTACCCGCATGCGTCAGGATAAAATGAAAGATCAATCAAAATGTGATAACTGTGGCAGTACTGAAATCACAGAACCACGTGCGTATCAGTTGATGATGGGGCTGTCAATCGGGGCAACCGCAGACGGTGCAATTAATGCGTATTTACGTCCAGAAACAGCAACAACAACATATACAAACTTTAAGAATGTTTTGGATGCACGACCACACAAATTGCCATTTGGTATCGTTCAAATTGGCAAGGCGTTTCGTAATGAAATTTCCCCACGTGGATTTGTGTTCCGGATGCGTGAATTTGAACAGGCGGAAATGCAGTATTTTGTTAATCCGGCCGATGATGAAAAATTCCATAAAATGTGGATGGATGAACGTTTGGCATGGTGGATAAATGTATTAGGAATTCCGGCTGAAAAATTGCGTTTCGCACCACATGAAAAATTGGCACATTATGCCAAGGCGGCAGTTGATATTGAATATGAATTCCCAGACGGATTTGATGAAGTAGAAGGCATTCATAATCGTCAAGACTTTGACCTGGGGTCACATACCAAGGGTCAAAATGATTTTGAAATCCATGCAAATGTATTGGAAAACAAAGACAGTACAACAAAATTGTCTTATTCAGACCCACAAAGTGGCGAAAACTTTATCCCATATGTAATTGAAACAGCGATGGGCGTAAATCGTGCTATGTTGGCTGTAATGCTGGAAGCGTATAACGAAGAAGACTTGGGCGATGGCAAAACACGCACAGTTTTAAAGTTAAAGCCAGCATTGTCACCGGTCAAGGCGGCGGTTATCCCATTGGCACGTAATGTTCCAGAATTGTTGACAATATCAAATGATATTGTTGCGCGTTTGCGTAAATTAGGCATTGGCCGTATTGAATTGGAAAATTCTGGTAATATCGGTAAGAACTATCGCAGACATGACGAAATTGGAACACCAGTTTGTATCACTGTTGACCACCAGACAATGGAAGATAACACAGTAACATTGCGTTATCGCGATACAATGGAACAGGTTCGTGTTGCAATTGATGATGTTGTGCCACGTGTACTGGAAATAATCACTAAATAAAAAATCCCCGTTTGGGGATTTTTTATATGAACTAAATTGTGATTTTATTTATAATTTCTTTCATCTAATATCTTTTCAGCTAGCCTTTTTCGAATTTTTAAAGCAAGACGATTTGCGGTTTTTGTGTCTTTTGGCGTATCGATTATTCCCATTCTTACACCTTCTGCCAATTTATCTGCCGCCACAACCCCAGATATTCTATCTTCTGTTTTTATCCCTTGTAATCGTTTTTTTATTTCTGGTTTAATTTTTTCTATCTTTTGCTTTGTGTTTAATTTCGCCTTGATAAGTGCGGATTCTTTTGGAAAGAAATCAGGGTTCTTCAGATATATATATTCTTTTAGAACTTCTTTGTCTGCGTTGTTTATATGTCTGTCCAAAAAGTTGTTAGTCCAGTTGAGAATGAGATTTATGACAGATTTACGTATATCATCGTGGCAATTTGGGTTTTGAATAACAGGACGCATAATGTCGAATTGATTTTCTATTTTGGTCATTTTGTATTCATCTACGTATATTTTTTTGTCTGCGAGATTTATTGTGGTTACGTCTATTACTTTATCGGCTGTGTCTTCTACATCCATTACTTTATCGCCTGTGAGTTTGTCTAAGTTTGTCATTATAATCCCCTTTTTTTATTAAACAAAAACCGCCATGGAATGACGGTCGGGGAGTTGGTGTCAGCAAACAAATGCTCCGTTACCTTACGGTAAACGGCTCCCCAACCATTGGTTGTGGAGAAATAACGGCGCAAAAAGCACCGAAAAAAGACATCAGATTACGATGCTTTTGCACCGTGTTTGCGGGCCACCACAGCCCCGAACCCAATTCCCATCAGGTTCGTTTTAATTATAACACACATGTAAACAAATTTCAAAAAATAATGCAGATTCTGTTGTTTTTTTCTGTTGTTATTTTTTTCTAAATGTTCTAAATTTTTAGTGCTATGAGTAAGGAAATTATTGAAAATATTGATTCACAACAGTTATCAGATGCGTTGTCTGAACGTTATCTGTCGTATGCGGTCAGTACGATTGTATCCCGCGCATTGCCTGATGTTCGTGACGGGTTAAAGCCTGTGCATCGTCGTATTTTGTATTCTATGTTGCGTCAGAAGTTGTCGCCAAATTCCGCTTTTCGTAAGTGTGCAACGGTTGTTGGTGACGTGTTGGGTCACTATCACCCACACGGGGATAGTTCTGTGTATGATGCAATGGTTCGCTTGGCCCAGGACTTTTCTGTACGCTATCCATTGATTGATGGGCAGGGGAACTTTGGTAATATTGACGGTGACCCCCAGGCGGCATATCGTTATACAGAATCCAAAATGACCGAAGCGGCTATGCTGATTATGGAAGGCTTGGATGAAAACAGTGTTGATATGATGCCAAACTTTGATGGTACAACATTGGAACCTGTGGTTATGCCAGGTGCGTTCCCAAATTTATTGGCAAATGGTGGTATGGGTATTGCGGTTGGTATGGCAACAAATATTCCAACTCATAATGTAGCCGAAGTCTGTGATGCGTTAAATCTGGTTGTGGACAAGCCTGATGCGACAACTGCACAGATTATGAAGAAGATGATTGGGCCAGACTTTCCAACAGGTGGTATTTTAATTGATGGTTTTGAAACAATTGTAAAGAATTATGATACAGGCAAGGGCGCGTTCCGTATTCGTGCCAAATGGGAAATTGAAAATTTGGAACGCGGTGGATGGCAAGTTGTTGTATCGGAAATTCCATATGGTATTGTAAAGTCAAAGTTGGTTGAACAAATCGCAACTTTGATTGATGCGAAAAAGTTGCCATTGGTGGACGATATTATCGATGAATCAACGACCGATGTTCGTATTGTTATTACACCAAAATCACGCAATATACCGGCTGATAAAATGATGGCGCACTTGTTTGCGATGTCTGATTTAGAATATCGTTTTAATATGAACTTTAACGTTATTGATTCCAAGGGCGCACCCCGTGTAATGCCGATTGGCGATGTGTTGCGTGAATTTATCGCACATCAAAAAGATGTTCTGTGTCGTCGTACTAAATGGCGTTTGGGTAATATTGCACGCAGATTAGAAATCTTGGGTGGTTTGCTGGTTGTGTATCTGAATCTGGATCGTGTAATTGAAATCATCAGAAATGAAGATGATGCAAAATCGGTCTTGATGGCGGAATTTAATCTGACAGAAATTCAAGTAGAAGCAATATTGAATACTCGTCTGCGTTCTTTGCGTAAATTGGAAGAAATGGAAATTAAACGTGAAGATGCGGCACTGCGCGAAGAACAGAAACAGTTACAGGAATTGTTGGACAGCGAAGATGCTAAAAACGAACAATTAAAGGCATGGTTTAACGATATTAAAAAGACATACGATAAAAAGACAAAATTGGGACGTCGTCGTACAACATGGGCAGAACAAACAGAAGAAATTGTTGTTAATGCAGACGAATTTATTGAAAAAGAACCACTGACAATAATTTTATCAACGATGGGTTGGATACGTGCAGCCAAAGGACATTTAGATTTGAATGCGCTGGATATGAAATTCAAAGAAGGCGATGAATTGCAATCTGCGTTCCATGCAATGTCAACAGACAAGATAAATTTATTCGGTTCTTCTGGTAAAATGTTTACCTTGTCTGCAAATGATTTGCCATCTGCACGTGGGTTTGGTGAATCTGTGCGTATGATGGCTGATATTGGTGCAGACGAAGATATTGTTCATGCGTTTGTCTTGGATATAAATGCAAAGTATTTGTTGGCAACACGTCATGGAAATGGTTTTATTATATCTGGTGAAAACTGCTTGGCGCAGACTAAGAATGGTAAACAGGTAATGAACGTAGATGGCAAGAATACCGCGCATATGTGTGTGCGTGTATCTGGTAATATGGTTGCATTATCTGGTTCTAATGACAAATTGTTGATATTTGCGACGTCTGAAATTCCAGAAATGTCCAGAGGTAAAGGTGTGATATTACAAAAATATAATGCTGAACGTACGTATATTCTGGATATTATGTTTTTTGATGAGGCAAATGGTTTTGGTTGGACAACAGGTCGTGGTACAACCAAAATGGAAAATTGGTCGCCATGGCGTGGTAAACGTGCGTCTCAGGGGCGTACAATTCCAGTTGGATTCCCACGTAGTGGAAAATTTGGAAAATAAAAATCCCCATATGGGGATTTTTATTTTGTTGTTTTATCAAATACAGAAAATATTTCCCAATGACTGCTGCCGGCAAATTGATCAACAGGTATCAGTGTAGTTATTTCGTATCCGTTACGTGTCAGAATTTCAGAGTCTGTTTTGAATGTTGTTGGGTTACATGATATATAAATAATGCGTTTGATATTGCTGTGTATTAATTCTTTGCACTGAGCATATGCGCCAGCACGCGGTGGATCCATTATGATACAGTCGTATTGATTTAGCATGTTAACAGTCAAAGGTTTTTGAAATAAATCACGTTTTATTCCTGTGCCAACAATATCAAAACCGTCTGCGTTTAAGGCAAATGTGAAATTTCCTAAACCGCAAAACAAATCAGCAATTTTTTTATATGGTTCGGCAAATTGTTTGGTCAAATTACGCAGTGTGTCTGCGCCGATTTCGCTGGGCTGCAAAAATGCATTTGATGGATATTCTATGCTGTGTTTATCAAATGTAACAATTGGAATTTCTGTTTGTTTAATGGTTTTGTCGTTCCATGTAATGCGAATCGCAGACAGTTTTTGTGCTGCATTTTTGAATTCTGGTGTATAGTATGGCAGCGTTGATGTAATTGCAATATCAAGTCCATTTTCACACTTTGTAATCAAGCAGGATCCAGAACCGCACCATGGTAATTGTTGCATATGTGGTAATATCGCATTGATTTCAGGTAATATATTTGGACAGTTATTGATTGGAATAATATTTTTGGTTTTGGCTTCAAAAAATCCGAACTTGTTTGGTGCAAAGCAAAAATCTGCACGACGACGTGTGCCAGATTCAATCCAGATTGGTGATTGTGTCAGGGGTATGTTGCATAAAGATTTTAACTTTTCAGACCTGTATTCAGGTGATGCAAAATCGTATTTGCATCCGCCACATTTACCAAAAAAAGGACATGTTTTCATGTTGTTGTTTCGTTATTAGAAATGTATTCTGGCGCCTGCACGTAATTGGTGTGCAACAGGTGACAAGTCTGATATTATATTGTTTTTTTCATCAAATATGTTTGTGTATTTGTAACCAAAATCAAGTGCGAATATATCATTAAATTCAACACTGATACCAGCCATTACAGATAACACAGGTGAAACTTTGTTTGTTAATACAAGGCCGTTCTTGCCAGAATTCCAAGATGCACCAATGCCAACGCCAACATATGGTACCAGGGTTTGATTATAAAATATACGATACAAATTATTGATGCGGGCATCAAATATTGCGTTCATTGTAAAGGTGTCGCCAGATACAGATAACGCATCCCATTTTGCATTTGTTTTTGTATAATTTGTTTCTAGGCGAAATGTATCGTAAAGGCGAATACCAATTGTTCCTTCATAAGAAGATGTGCTATTGCCATCTATGCTGGTGCCAGTGTCATCTGTATAAGATTGCCACATAGAATAATTGTAGTAGCCACCAATATAAAAGTGTTTTTTATGTGCCAGTGCTTGCTTATCAATACCGGATTCAGGAATTATTCGTGGTGATTCTATTTGTTCAACGCGATATATAATGTCCGCGTTAGTAATCATTGGGAATAATGATATTATTGTAAATGCAAATAATGATTTTATTTTCATTGATGTTTTTCCTTTGCGTTAAAAATTAGCACGAATAGTTGCCATTATATTACTGATATCATTAGCACCGCCATTTGAAGCGCCCCAACCAAAACCGTTTCCAATCATCATTTGATATTGATAGGCGATATCTATGCCAATTAAATCACTGAACATAATGTTAACACCAAATACAGCGCGTGGTGCCGCAATAACAAAACCATCTGCGCCACTCGGACCCTGGAATTCATATGTTCCAACAGCTGCGCCAATGCCCATAAATGGAACAAATGTACGGCGATGTGTTATGTCGCCAGACAAGATGTATCTGCGTGCCAGGTCAAAGTACAGTGTGCCACCAAATGTATTATAATTAGCCTGTAAATTTTTTAGGTCTTGGAACTTCAAAGAGGTTGTTTGAAAATCCAGTTCTGTACGTACATAAGAAGATAAATTCCAGCCCATGCCAATTTGATATGTATAACTGTCAGTTGTTTTGTGACTGGTTCCGAAATAGTTTGCCATTTCTGTTGCAAGGTTCAAATTTATGCCCGCGCCCATACGAACGTACATAGATGTCGGTATATATAATTGTATATTTTTTGTTTCGCTGGTTCCTTGGTATTCATAGACGTTTTCGCCCAGTTCGCCATAGGCAATGTCTGGATTTTTTGCCAATTCAGGTGCGACATATACATCCAATCCCCTGGATAATTCCCTTTGAATATTTTTGTTGTTGTATGGTGAAGCAGCATTAACATTTGTTGTAACAAATATGCCCAGTAAAACTATTAAATAAGACTTTTTTATCATGTTTATCTATCTTTATTTTTTGTTATTACTTAATAATGATTATTTTATCATAATTTGTAACTTGATTCCAGTGTGATTTATTCGTACCATAGAAGTATGAGAAAGAAAAATACGAACAAAAAAATTGTTTTGGTTGCTGGTGCATATGATTTGCCTTTTTTAACACGTGATGCGTTAATACGGGCGGGTTGGGATGTTTTTGTTATTGGATTAAAGAATTTTTATGATGAACGCTTGAAACCAGATATGGTAATCAGGTTGGGTGGCGGTGGTCGTGCGATACGCGCCGCTAGACGTATGGGAATATCCAAGGTTACATTTGTGGGGTCATTGGGACATCCAGATTTATCTGATTTGCGTCCTGATTTTTGGACTTTGCGTGCATTAATTACTTTTTTGAAATATCAACGGGGGTATGATTCTATGGCAATTGCAATAAATAAAATTCTGGAAAAGCAAGGGTTAGAGGTTGTCGCAGCACAAGATTTGGCCCCGGAATTAACTTTTGAAACAGCCGGTATAAAAACACGTGCCAAGCCAAGTTCTGCAGATAAAAAGAATATTGAACGTGCAATTCAGGTATCTCATACAATTGGGCGTGAAGATATTGGCGCGTCTGTTGTCGTGGATAAACAGGTTATTGCAGTTGAAGCGGCCGAAGGTACAGCCAGAATGCTAGAACGTGCGGTTGCTATGCGTGCAAAGAAAAGAAGGTCTAGTGGTGTGTTTGCCAAGATGACAAAGCCTGGGCAAGATTTGCGTATTGATATACCTGCGATTGGTGTTGATACTGTAAATGCGGTTGCAGATGCACACTTAAATGGAATTGTAGTGAATACAAAGACTTGTTTTGTTGTAAATAAGCCTGCTGTTATAAGTCAGGCAGATAAACGTGGTATATTTATCTTGGCATTAGATGAATAAATGTCTTTGGATTATATTTTATAAAAACGCCAAATGGCGTTTTTTATTCGCGTAAAAAATTATTTTGTTTTGTTTTAATTGCAATAACTAGTCTTTCAACAAAGTTGTGTTCTGTGAAATAATCCATTAGTCTATAAGAGGGTAATTCAAAAGGTTGGTTTTTATATCGTTCAAATGCCTTTTTATTTGATATGCTGGGTGGAGAATAATAGTGTTTTTTTGCAATATTTATTTGTTGTGCGGTTAATGGCGATTTTTGTGGTTGCTTTATATAAACATAGTGTGAAAATTCGTGTGAAAATATTAATATAAAATTTGTAAAATCGGTGGCTTCGTTTGGTGCAATGCTGATGGTGTTTTTCCAGTCGTATCCACCGCTTTTTTGCCTTGATTCTGTGTCTTTAATTTCAAATTTTAATTTTGTGTGATTTTTTTCGCCATATCTTTGTGCCAGTTTTTGAAATAGTCGTGTGCCAAAATCAGCACGTTGTTTATTATTCATATTGGCAAAATTTATTGTACTGTTAGACAAGGTTATGTCGTTAACAATAGTTGTCATAATATTTTGATACATTTGATTGGCGTATTTTTCAAATGCGACTTCGTCAAATGGTATTAATGCCCATATATCATTTGTTAATTGTTCTAATTTAGTGCTATTTGCAAACAGTTCATTTTGAACAGGCGACAAATCATCGGTGTATTGTTCCAATAATTCTTTGTTTTTGTCTGATGTTTTTTGCATTTCGTCCAAGATTGCTTGGTACTGATGTTCCAATTCCATATCAAACTTTAAGGTTTTTATTATATCTGTTTTCATAATTGCCCTTTGAGATAATATTGTATCATAAATATGAAAAAAAACCACCAAATGGTGGTTTGTAGTATTGTTATTTAAGAAAGTTTATTTGCTTCTTACAAATTCTGACTGTAATCTTTCTTGGGTCAGGTTTTTGAAAAATTTACCATTTTGTATTACTACTGTATCACCACGTTCTGTGAAAGCAGCAATTCTTGCGTCTGTTTCTATGAGTTTATATGCAACATCGTCTACATCATAGTTAATAAAGTATTTCTTTCCGTTTTTATTCACTGCATCAAAATACTTAGATCTGCCAGTAGAATAACCTTTACCTTGTGTAAATACACCTGTTATACGAATTGTGTCGTTCTGGTTTGACGATCTGTTTTCTGGATTTGCTTCTGTAATCGTTGGATCAAAATTGCATGCCCCCATAATTAATGATGACGCTAAAACCAATAATGTATTTTTTGTTTTCATTTTTTTGCATCCTTTTGTTGGTGTGTTTTGATGAAGTGTAAACAAAATATTTTGTTTGTCAATCTTTTTTATGATAATCAAAGTTGTTCTGTATGAAATATTGGTGAAGTGAGAGTATGTATCACGAAATAAAAAATATCCCACAAGGGGATATTTTCTATTAATCTGGTGGCCCTGGTCGGACTCGAACCGACACTCCTTGCAGAACTTGATTTTGAGTCAAGCGCGTCTACCAATTCCGCCACGGGGCCATGGCATCAGAAAGCCAATTATTTATGCGGCTTTCTTTGCTTCAACTTTTTTTACCAAACGTGCACTGCGGTTTGCCTTGTGTGCAGGCTTCTTAGCAGGTGCAGCAGGTTTGCCAGCCTTCTTTTCAATGGCTTTCTTAATAGCAGCCATATCAGCTGTCAAGCGTGATACTGGTTTTGACATTACATATGCATCCAAACCGCCATGTTTGGTCAATGTGCGCAGACCAGCAGTTGAAATACGCAATGAAAAATCACGTCCCAAGATATCACTGTGGAACTTTAATGTTTGCAGATTTGGCAAGAATGTACGTTTTGTACGACGATGAGAGTGAGATACATTCATCCCAACTTCTGTTTTCTTACCTGTAACTTTACATACACGTGGCATAATACTTATCCTTAAATTATTA
>JAZOTB010000038.1:0-1308 GCA_045657405.1 Candidatus Enterousia sp. | reverse complement strand
GCTTATCGGTTCCGCAGGTGTATCCGCAGTTCCGATGGCAGCACGTGTATCCCAAAAAGTTGGTCAACAATGCAACCCTGCAAACTTCTTGCTCATGCACGCTATGGGCCCCAACGTTGCAGGCGTAATCGGTACTGCAGTAGCTGCAGGTACCATGTTGGCTATGATTGGTCCTGTTGCGAAATAATTTTTCTTAAATCTCCCCAAACAGGGTGCGTTTTCACGCACCGTGTTTTTTTTTTATCACAAACAATAAAAAAGTTAAGTAAGTACTTATAAAATTAATATAATGGGAATGGACTGTAACAAAATAAAAAATACAATTCCTGCTTATATAATTTACTTAATTTACTTAAATAAATTACAAAATCCAAATACATTCAAATATGCGTTGCAAAAGCAACAAAAAATAGAAGAAGGGTAAAAATTAGACCGCTCTCTAATTACAAAGTGTCTTTGTGAAAATAAAATATAGTAAAATTTAAATACAAGAGTCATATTTAAAAGGACTGCGTTAGCATATAAAGTGTAAATTTAAAGAAAATATCACTTTTTATTTTACTAAAATTTTGATATAATTGCTCTAAAGGATTGAGATTTTATACAAAAGCTCAATCCGAATGTTCTTTAATAATATTGAATAATATTATGAGAGATATATAGTGCCTTGTGCATTGTATATAAAAATTTTTTAAGAAGGAGGAAATCTCTATGTCCAAAGCAGTAAAATGTCTCATTATGTTGGCAGTAATTGCGTTATTCTTCGTAACCGAACTCATTCCCCTCGCAGTTACCGCTATGGGCGGCGCAATTGCGTGCGGCCTGTTAGGTTTCATTCCTGTTAAACAAGTATTCAGTGGTCTCTCTAACTCCACCGTAGTACTGTTCGCAGGTATGTTCGTTGTAGGTGCTTCCATGTTCTACACTGGTTTAGCACAAAAAATCGGTGGCGTTGTAGTTAGTATGGTAGGTACTGGCGAAAACTCCCTGATGTTCGGTTTGATGACCGTAGGTACTGTATTGTCCGCATTCTTGTCCAACACTGGTACTGCAGCATGCTTGTTGCCGGTAGCACTCGGCATTTGCGCATCTGCTAAAATCCCCGCTTCCCGTCAATTGATGCCGTTGGCATTCGCTTGCGGTTGGGGTGGTATCATCACCATGGTAGGTACTCCGCCTAACATCATTGCAAACGGTGCATTGCAAGCAGCTGGTATCAACGATTCCTTTGGTTTCTTTGAATACGCTTGGATCGGTATCCCCGTATCCGTTGCTGGTATGCTCTACATGATGTTCGTAGGTAAATAC
>JAZOTB010000037.1:0-10267 GCA_045657405.1 Candidatus Enterousia sp. | reverse complement strand
AGCGATGAAGAACGGCGATTTTCCAAAAGACTTTATTAAAAAACCGGGGTGTCAAATGCGTAGTGTTTGGGCAATTGGCACACCGACCAAGGCCGAAAAGATACATGGAAAACATCCGACACAGAAACCATTGGAATTGTGAGAGCGCATAATCTTGGCATCAACCAATCCCGGTGATTTGATTCTGGATCCATTTATGGGCAGTGGCACAACCGGTGTCGCCGCACTGAAACATGGTCGCCGCTTTGTTGGCATAGACATGGAATCACAATTTGTTGAATTGGCTGAAAAAAGATTATATGATGCATCTGAAAAGAAGGATTAAAAAATGAAATACAGTCAGATATTTAATAAGCTGTTGGGTTGCAAAAACGATGATGAAGTTTTTGACTACTTGGTCGGCAACCTGAAAGAAACCATCAAGTCGTGGGATTACTTTGTAAACTGGCAAAAAGTTCTGAAGAACTATAAAAACGTAAAGGTTTCTTTGAATCTGTTAAATACCTTGATTGGCGAAGCAGATATTGAGAAGGCTGCACGTGAATTACTGGCACAGTATCCAGACGTGATTAAAATTGTTCCGGCATTACTGGCCTGTAGAGATAAAAATATCTGCCTGCTGACAGATATGCGTAAATTTGATTTGACCCGTTTTGACTTCAGCAAACCAATGTCGCCGGCAGATGGTGCAATGTTTATGAAAGAAAGCGGGTTCTTGGACCTGTTGTCCGACCGCACTATTAAATCCATCCCGGATTACTTTATTGGTGTTGAAGTTGGCCTGGATTCCAACGGACGTAAAAACCGCAGTGGCACATCAATGGAAAACCTGGCAGAATTCTTTATCAAAGATATTTGCCAGCGCAATGGATACGAATACATCGCACAGGCGACCGCTGACAAGATTTACAAGCAATGGGGCAAAAAGATTACGGTTAATAAATCGTCCAAACGCATCGATTTTGCAATCAATACACCACATAAACTGTATTTGATTGAAACGAACTTCTATGGTGGTGGCGGTTCTAAATTGAAATCGACTGCCGGCGAATATGCAGATATTTATCATCAATGGACCAATGATGGCCACCAGTTTATCTGGATTACTGACGGTTATGGCTGGCAGACAACTAAACGTCCATTACGTGACACTTTTGACACAACAGACTACATCCTGAACATCGACATGGTGCAAAAAGGTATATTGGAGGAATTGTTGAAGAGATAAGAGAACCATGGAAATAGCGAATATTATTACCGCCTTTGCATCTGTTGCTACAGCCATTATTGCTGGTATGGCTTTGTATGCATGGAAAAGAGAATTTATTGGTAAAAAGAAAATCGAACTGGCTGCAGAAATCATGCGTGTTGTTTACGATATTCAAGACCTGTACCTGGGAGTTAGAATGCCAATGATATCACAAACAGAGCATGACGAAGTCCTTGAATGGATTAAGACAGAAGCAGCAGCACACCCCGGCAAGGCTGATGTATATCCAGACAGAATAAATCACCTAGTTCCACATCAACGATTGATAAAACAACAAGATGTCATTGAAAGATTGCGCAAGTTGCAAAATCAGGCGTATATGTACTGGGGTAAAGAAATAATGTTAGCAACACTTAAACTAACCAATTATAATTACAAAATAATGCAAGCTTCTAAAGATTTATATTATGGCAAGGACACGCCTGAATATAGACCATCGTATGATCTTATATTTTGCGAAATGAAAGATGGAAAGATCAATCCAGACGACAAAGTCAACAAAGATATAAACAATATCGTTGAAGAATTTAAACGTAACCTAGAACCATTATACGTGGACAAAAGATCGAAATGGGTAGCATAACGCTACCCATTTAATTTTGAGTATTAACCTCTCGGTGGAAATGGATCTTTTCCATAACTAGTACGTTCACGGATCTGCCCATTATCTTTTCGATGCACAAAAAGTTCCAAATTTTGGTTGCGAGCAATATTAGTTGCCCGTTGTATCGCTTCCTGTTGCGTTGATAATCCTACGAAAGAACACCTTTCTGTCCCAGGTTGTTTTCCATACCAAGAATTTGTGCCTTTGTCATGCAAAACATGTATTTGCTTACTTGCCATTTTAAATCCTTTGTTTTTGTTCATTTTCATGATAAAATGGCAGAGAGTTACAACAACTCTCTGCCACGCCGATCAGATTTTATCTGATTTGTGTGCATTGTTTTTCCAATGGAGGGGCTGGAGATTTGCGACATCGTCACTCCCTCCCTTGGATTGCGGAATTATATGATCTATTTCCCAACCATACAACGATTGACGATCACCGTAAGCCCCCCAGTTAATTCTGGAACCATAACGGTCAGTTCGCCAACTTGCAGGATCGAGCCCATCGATTGGCCATGCTTTAAGCCATACAGCCAATTTAGTGCCAAAATCATACAATTTGGTGTCATGTGAAAAAAACATTTGTTTCTCCTTGTTTTTTTCGTTAACGTTTCCGGACGACCCTGTGGCGCCGGCGCCTATGAAAGTTACCTTCCAGCAACAAACATGCCAAAAAACAGGATTAAACGCAAGAGATATTTTAAACAAATAAAAAGTTTGAAACTTTTTCTTTACATATATATTTTTTACGTCTATAGTCTATGTGAAAAAGGTTAAAACTCATGCGTAATTTCAATCCTGAAAGTATATTGAATCTGCTCAAACATGCCGATTCGAAAACATTGACCCAGATAATGATGGCTTTAGGTTCCGATATTCCTAAGTCAAAAATTCTATACCACTTGAAAAAATTATTAGAACAAGGAAAAGTTATACGTGATGGATTTAAATATCGTTTTTATGGGAACCAACATTTAGATTTTATAAAAATACCTTGCTATGGTATTGCTCAAGCAGGACCAAATGCAAGATTCAATGATGACAAAGTGGAATATTATGTTGCTGTTCCACCAATCTTTCTACACGGTTGCGACCCAAAAGATTTATTCATTATGGAATTGGCTGGTGATTCAATGGAACCGACTTTACATGAAAAAAATTTAATACTTTTTAAATATTATAAGGATTCATTAGTGGCTGATAATGACATTGTGTTGTGCAAAGTTCATAATGAAGAATTAAAAGTAAAACGTTTTAAAAACCTTGGAACATATGGTTTGCTTTGTTCTGATAACTACAAAAAGTATCCGCCTATTACAATAAATGAAGACAGTGACCATATAATTGGAAAAATGGTTTCTGTAATATGCTAACAAGAGCAACATAAAGTTCCATTTATGCATAAAAGATTTTCTTTTAAAGGCGGTGGCATAAAAGCCATGCTCGTTGGCAACAAAAACAAAACAAAGAAAGCCAACGAGTCGCTTTTATTAGATTGTTTTTTAAGTACAAAAATTGGGCAAAAGTGGTATACGAAAAATAAATTCACCGATAAAAAAGATTGTGAAGAACCGGATTTCCTGTTCGAATCTGACAAAGGTGTGTGTGGTCTGGAACTTGTTCAATTTGTTCGTACGGGTGGTGATTGGCAACAAATAAACCGCATAATGCAACATATTGTTGAACAGGTACATGCTTATTTTTTGAAGCGAGATAAAAACATAGGCCTGGTTGTTGACGCAATAAACAAAGAACATTTACAAACAATTAGCTTAGTTCCAAGATATTCCGGGATAACAAAACTTGAAGAAAAACCAGAATCCATAAAAAACAAGATAATACAAGTCATTGAGGCAGAGATAGGTGCAGGCAAAACGTTTATCAGAACAAGTGTCGACCTTGGCTCACATTGGCTAAGAATAAGTGCCAGCACGTCATTTGACACAGAACTTCGTCCCACCTTTAACTGCGAACGCATGTATTTTGACTTACAGCCGGTTCATATCCAAAATTTAATTACTAAGAAAAACGCTTTGTTTGAAGGTTATTTACACAAATGCGATAAATGCTCTTTGTTGGTGGTTGTCGACAACGAAAACAACTGCTTCAGCCCTATGACAATCACACAGTCCGTTTTGAACAATCAATACGCATCAAAGTTTGAAAATGTGTTTTTGCTTTGTGTCGATAATGGTGACGGTAGCAAGGGTTATAAGCTGCAGAAGCTTCAAACAACTAAGCCATCAAAACCTCTTAGTAGGATTTAAAGTATCAACCAAGGCACAAATAAAGCTCTTATTATCTTGCATTTTTCTTGAGCAATATATTACAGTCCACCACAAATATTTCTGGGACTTTTTCCCAGAATTGTATCGTTGCATTATATAGTTCGTCTATATGACTTTGTAATACAAACGGCGCTTCTGCAACAGAAGAATCATATGCTTCCCCATCAATAACAATGCTTTCTTTATACTCGTCTGGCTCATAAAGGAATTCGTCCGATAATTTTTCAAACGAGTTACCCAACCCATGCTTTATCACATTTGTCAAACACCCATATTTTTCTAAGATATAAATTATTGGTGTTAGTTCTCGTTCATTGGCAAACAACCCCAATATAAACTCATGCCCCTTATTTAAAAATACATTCTTATTCTTGTTGATAACATCACCACCAATCGCTAAGAAATGTTGCAATTCTCGCAACCACAAATGAAACAATCCGACGATTGCATTTTTTCTCATCTCATTAAGAACCTGGTTGTAAAATTCTGGACGATACCCAAGGCCGTTCCTTACCACAGGCAACGAATCTAATTCTGTTTTTAAATGCTTAAATCCGGCCATTATTCCAGCATAAAACATTTTCAATTTTTCAATATGAACAATAGAAACTATTTTTATGGGATATTCTACTATCATCCCCTCTTTTCTATCAAAATCATACAAAGCATTTACATCCATTTTATATTTTCCTATTTATTACCATGCACATCATTTAGCAATCCGCCAACACGTTCGACACAATCAAATCCGCTGGGAGTTGTGGGTGGGAGGGTAAGTCCGGAATTGGCACCCAGTGCATATCGTCATGGACACGCAATTGGATTTCGCCGGTGTAGGATGTGATTTCGTATGTATGAAGTTCGATAACCTTGCCAGAATCTGTTGTGTGTTTTGCGATTGTAATCAGGTCGCCAATTTCTGCGTCTATTCCCAATTCTTCGTAGAGTTCCCTGTGCAGGCATGTTGGTCCGTCTTCGTCATCTTCAAACTTGCCACCAGGATATTCCCATTCGCCAGCCAAAGGTTGGTCAGCCGCTCGTCGCATCAGCAGAACATTATCGCCATTTCTAAAAATTGCAGCAGTTACTTTCACGCCGTTTCCTTTACACAAAAGGCTACTAAATTATTCATATAAAAGCAAGTTAAGCATACTGACATTTCGGATACAATCCATGTTTTATCCATTTTTGGACAAAAATAATACATTGCGTTTTTGAAATAAAAATTTCTATGTAAATTCATTATGTTATACAACTGGTACGGCGATAGAAATCTGATAGATATCATCGTTGATTTCACAGGTAGGGGTACCGAGGCTGTAAGCCTTGCTGTGCTTGGGTTTCAGAAAATAAAATCACACAAGACATCAGTTCTATCCCGAAAAGCACACGCTGTCATCACAATGTGATTTTCACACAAAAACAACCCGCTAGAACCCGCAGAAATCCGCCACTTTTTCTACATCGTTTATTTGGCATTTAACCTGTTAATCCGTATGTCACTGGTTCGAGTCCAGTTGCCCGAGCCACAATTTACACCGTCCTGTTAAAGGGCGGTTTTTCTTTGGATTTACAAGCTTTTCTACAGTTCGATAACACTTGTTGTAAAACATGATATTTTTTAGACCGTACCGAACTGCATAATAAAAAAGGTTAGAAAACTAACCTTTTTCTTAGTTCGAGTTAAAAGTATCCATATCTAAGCTAAAATATATTGATAATCCCATGTATGTTTTGATATATTTTCCTATGTAACATGGATACAGAAACACATAAGATTTTTATTAAAGGCGAAGATCTGACCAAAGATATTCTGCTGATAGAACCCGATGGCAATAAAATAAATGTCATGTTTAAAAACGGTCGGTCATACTCTTACAGCAGAAGTAGTATTAGATTAGAACCAATAAAACAGGATGAGCAAAGAGCAAAAAAAGTATTTTCATACTTGCGTTCGATTGCGGATTCCGTAGGTTTGAACAACGATTATGGTCAGAATATTTTGCTTAAAAACCTTAATCGTATTAACGAAAAATCCAAAGAAACCGTATTATATGACTTTTTATCTGGCGAATACAGGGACAATAACAGCAAGATATCAGATACGCCGTTGTACCCCTTTGGATTTAATATTAGCCAACAGCAGGCCGTTGATAATGCACTGACCAACCAGCTGTCTATTATTGAAGGGCCGCCGGGGACCGGAAAAACGCAGACTATACTGAATATCATAGCAAATATTGTAATGGCGGGGAAAACGGTTGCCGTGGTTTCTGCAAACAATTCTGCGACCGCCAATGTGCTGGAAAAACTGCAAAAATACGATTTGGGTTTTATGGCGGCTTTTCTGGGCAGCAGTTCAAACATTGCCGCATTTAACCAAACAGATCATAAATTACCAGATATGTCTGATTGGCACAGAAGCAACAAATGGGCAAAATCCACCATAAAGAAAATCAAAACACTGCATGAAAAACTGCTGACCATGCTGGTCGAACAAAACAGAACGGCGAAAAACAAACAAGAATTTGATGCGCTGAACACCGAATACCAGCACTTTCATGTACAAAACCCAAATATAAATGAATCCAATATCAGTCACCTGAGTAATGACAAGGCGATGCGGCTTTGGCTGGCATACGAGATTTTTGCCCAGCGCAATCGTCGACCAAACCTGATTGAACGTATAATATTTCGTTATAAATACAAGATAAAAGATAAACAATTCTTTCACAGCGATGTTGAAACGGTGATAAAAACCTGTCAACAGGCTTGGTATACAAAGCGTATAGCAACCCTGTCCCAGGACATCGAGCAATCAGAAAAGAAACTTACAAAATTTAATTTTTCAGAAAAAATCAAACAATATACTGACTGGTCTATGCAGTTAGTCAAAGATAATCTGGCAAAAAAATATAAAAAGCTGGAACGGGCCACAAATCCGGCCGATAAAGATTTTCTGAAATCATACCCTGTAATTCTTAGTACGACATATTCTCTTTCAAATTGCCTATTTGATGGGATTTTTGACTATGTGATAATTGACGAGGCATCCCAGGTTGATTTAGTTACTGGTGCGCTGGCATTGGGGTGCGCACAGAATGCAGTAATTGTCGGCGACTTAAAACAACTGCCCAACGTTGTGGACACAGAAAACGCAAAAACAACCGATGCGATTTTTGATAAATTTGAAATCCCAGAGGTTTACAGGTATAAAAATCACAGCTTGCTGTCGACCGTTACAAAACTATTCAAAGACATACCATCTGTTATGTTACGGGAACACTATAGATGTCACCCAAAGATTATTGAATTTTGCAACCAACGTTTCTATGGGGGCCAGCTTATTTCCCTTTCCAGGCCAAATACCGACCGTACGCCCTTGGTTGTATATAAAACTAAAATCGGCAATCACGCCCGGAATCATATCAACCACAGACAAATTGACGTTATTGTTGACGAAATTATTCCGCAACAAAAACTAAATGTAAACGATAACAGTCTGGGCATTGTGACACCATACAGGAATCAGGTTACCGCCCTGCAAAACATATTCAAGGATACAAAGGTCCAGGCCGATACGGTTGATAAATTCCAAGGACGTGAGAAAAACATAATTATTCTATCTATGGTTGATAATCAAATTTCAGAATTTGCGGATCAGCCCAATCGACTAAACGTGGCCATATCACGTGCCATAGACCAACTAATCGTTGTAACCAATGGCAACGAAGAAGAAAAAGACACAAATATTGGCGCCCTGATTGATTATATTAACTATAATAACCTGACCGTCGTACAAAGTGATATAAGTTCAGTATTTGATTGTTTATACAAGTGCTATGCGGAAAAACGCAGACAAATGATAAAGTCCAGTGTTTCAGAATTTGACAGCGAAAATGCTATGTACGATTTAATCACAGAAGTATTAAAAACAGAACAATTTAATATCTTTGATGTTGCGTTGCACGTGCCATTAAAATCAATTTTCAACGATTTATCAAAACTAGCCAACGAAGAATACAGTTATGCAAACAATATCATGACACATTGCGATTTTCTGATATTTGATCGCGTTACTAAAAAGCCAGTATTAGGGATAGAGGTTGACGGCACCAAATACCACCACGAAAACACCAAACAATATGAACGCGATAGAATGAAAGACAGTATTTTTGCCACCTATAACATCCCGCTTATTCGCTTTAGAACCGATGGCAGCCAAGAAAAAGCGAAACTTATTCAAGCCTTATCAAACATTGTTGGCAATTAACATATCAAAAGATTCCCGACAATCACGCAAAATAACTTCAAAAACAATGGAAAGATTCTTAAATTCTGTTGGGTTTTCGTGCCGGTATGAACAAGCCGCACCGAGCCAGATTTTACACCGTCCTGTTAAAGGGCGGTTTTTCTTTGGATTTCCAAGCTTTTTCACAGTTCGATCATACAGATTATAAAACAGGCTATTTTTCAGACATTATCGAACTGCATAATAAAAAAGGTTAGAAATCTAACCTTTTTCTTAGTTCGAGTCCGCTTTGACTGTTTGTAAAAACTTTATTCTAATAAGGTTTAATCTCAATTATGCGATTGAATCACTACAAAACCTCTAATTCAATCCCCACAATACCGTATTTGGATTCCATTTCAGCATCATAGAATTTTGATATTGCAGACATCAGTGCGTTTAACGACGCAAATCCTGTGCGTGGCATACTGATTTTTGTGGCCAAGTCTGCAAAACTGCGCGCAATATGCAGACGAACTATTTTGGCACGAATATAATCATTGCGATTTTGCGCGTTGTAAATCAAAACAGTGTCGCCGTTGTGCATTCTGCGACGCTTTTCATCATACAGACGCAGTTCAATATCTTTTTCGCCAGAACGCACCATTTCATAGTATTCAGGGCGCAGGCTCATTGAAAACCGACAATTTAGGTTCGGTAATATGTGGGTTGCATAAAATTCACGCATATCATCAAATGGTGTGATTTGTGGGGTTAATAAATCGCCTGGCGCAACCCATGCAACCGATATTTCCTCGGGGCGGTTTTCGCAGAAATTCAATTCCATATCATATGGGACGTGAACGATGAAAAAGTGATGTTCTTCGGCCCATGCGCCACGTTTTTGCGCCCGTTCGGGGGTTGGGTGACGAAATGCATATGGCACCGGAATTTCAATCGCACTGTCTGCCAGCGCAGATACAGATTCGCCCAGTTCTTCGGTCAGTTCACGCCGTAGCGCAGTCAAAAAATCTTCGCCATCATCCAGTCGCCCACCGATTGGACCAAATCCGTTTTCACCGTATTTTAATAGCGCAACCTGTCCATCACGCACCGGCAAAATATATGCAGAATAACTTAGTTCTTTTATCATCTCTATTCCTGGGGTTGTAGGGGTTCAATTGTTTGAATTGTCATATGTATTTCGCCTGATGGAACACGCACCGTTATTTCATCCCCAACAGATAATCCAACTAGGGAATGAACCAGGGGCATATTATATGCGTACTTTTGTTGTGGTATGTCTTCTGCCCCCAATGGCACAATTCCCAGCCTGCATTCTGTTTCTGCGCCAGTGGTTTCGTTTTCTTGGGTCACGCATACCCAGCAATACAGACCGACTGTTTCTGTGGTTGCCGGCTTATTCCTTGGTACGACAAGCATATTGTCCAGGTCTGCCAATAAATCAGCGACCAATTTTTCTGTCTGCTTTTCTTCCCGTGTCAAATGTTCATATGCAAAATTATCGTGCCATGTGTTTGTGTCCTGGGTGTATGCGGCCGTCTTATCGTTGCGTATCTGGGCCAGCCGTTCTTGCAACTCTCGAACTTTCCGTTGGGACCTATCAAAGTATTCTTTTGTTACAAAAATTTTCATTTTTGTTCCTTACAGATTTAATAAAACATCCTTTATTCTTGAACGAACCGCATGGTATTTTGCACGCAAGTGTGCGCCTTGGCCGACCAGATGTTGGCCAACGGCTGAATTATCAGACACGACCAACAGTGCCGATGCAGGTTTACCTATAATCTGCATGGCCTTGAAAAGGGTTGCCGTTTCCATTTCTATCAGGGTTGCGCCCATTTGTCGAAA
>JAZOTB010000036.1:0-1122 GCA_045657405.1 Candidatus Enterousia sp. | reverse complement strand
TGGTGCACGTAAAGCTATGTGTATCAAGGTTTTGGGTGGTTCACACCGCCGTTATGCAACAGTTGGCGACAAAATCGTCGTTGCTATTAAAGAAGCCATTCCACGTGGTAAAGTTCAAAAAGGTACAGTACAACGTGCAATTATCGTTCGTACAAAGTTCCCTGTAAAACGTCCAGACGGTTCAATTATCCGTTTTGATGATAATGCAGTTGTTTTGATTAATAAAAACAACTTTGAACCAATTGGAACACGTATCTTTGGACCAATTGCTCGTGAAGTTCGTCGTAAATACGATGTACAGAAAATCGTGTCTTTGGCACCGGAAGTAATTTAATAACAGATGGAAGGTCACAAAATGAAAATTAAAAAAGGCGACGAAGTCGTAGTTATTTCGGGAAAATTTAAAGGCGTCAAAGGTAAAGTGCTGGAAGCGCGCCCATCTGAATCACGTGTTGTAGTAGAAGGTGTTAACCGTCATAAATGGCACATCAAACCAACACAAGAACAGCCAGGTCATATTGTTGACCGCGAAGCACCTATTCATGTATCTAATGTTGCATTAGTTGATCCAAAATCAAAGAAAGCAACACGTGTTGGATATAAAATGAATGAAGGTAAGAAAGTTCGCGTTGCAAAAAAATCTGGTGCGGAAATATAATGAAAAAGTAAAATTGTTGCCCGCTGTTACGGGAACACAACATAAGGAAAAAAGAAATGCAAAGCAGATTGCGTGAAATTTATGAAAAAGAAATTGTACCTGAATTGGTAAAAGAATTTGGTTACACTAATGCATTGGCAGTTCCAAAACTGACAAAAATCGTATTGAATATGGGTGTTGGCGAAGCTGTGTCTGATAAAAAGAAATTAGATGCTGCTGTTGCTGACTTGACAGCGATTGCTGCCCAGAAATCAGTTGTTACACGTGCAAAGAAATCAATTGCTACATATCGTCTGCGTGAAGGTCAGCCTATTGGTACAAAGGTTACATTGCGTGGTAAAAGAATGTATGACTTTTTGGATAAATTGATTACAGTTGCATTGCCACGTGTAAAAGACTTCCGTGGTCTGTCAAAATCAAAGTTTGATGGTCGTGGTAATTACGCATTTGGTATCAAAGAACAT
>JAZOTB010000035.1:0-46558 GCA_045657405.1 Candidatus Enterousia sp. | reverse complement strand
TCGCTTTAATTTATAAACCAAGGGTAAAAATAAAATGGCAGCGACAAAATCGTTAAAAAAATGCGAATTAGATGCTAAATGGTATCTGATTGACGCAACAGATTGCACGCTGGGTCGTTTGGCAGCATATACTGCAAACATCTTGCGCGGCAAACACAAACCAACATGGACACCAAATATGGATTGTGGTGACCACGTTGTTATAATCAATGCTGACAAGGTTGCATTATCTGGTCACAAGGCTGATAAAGATCGTTTCTTTTGGCACTCTTTGTGGACAGGTTCTTTGAAATCTCGTACATTGGGTCAAATGCGTGATGAAAAACCAGAAAAATTAGTTTTCAACGCAGTTAAACGCATGATGGGTCGTCGTACAGCAGTTGCATTGGCAAACCAACGTTTAACAAAACTGCACGTTTACGCAGGCAGCGAACATAAACACGCTGCACAAAACCCACAAGTTATTGATTTCGCAAGCTTGAACCGTAAAAACAAAAGGGGCGAATAATGGCAGAAACAACAAAAACAGCAACAAAGACAGTTAAAAAGGCTGCCCCTGCAAAAAAAACAGTTGCCAAGGCAGCAGTTGCAACACCAAAATTAAATGACGCAACATATGCAACAGGCAAACGTAAAGATTCTGTTGCACGCGTATATTTGATGCCGGGCAAGGGTAACATCACAATTAATGGCAAAGCATCAAACGAATACTTCCGTCGTGCTGTATTACAAATGATTATTGCACAACCATTTGAAATCACAAAACGCGAATCTGCATACGACATCGTTGCAATGGTTGAAGGCGGTGGTTTATCAGGTCAAGCAGGCGCTGTTAAACATGGTATTTCCAAAGCATTGGAAAAAGCAGAACCAGAATTACGCGCTGCATTAAAGTCAGCAGGCTTCTTGACACGCGACAGCCGTGTTGTTGAACGTAAACACTACGGTTACCGCAAGGCACGTCGTTCTACTCAGTTCTCTAAACGTTAATTTATTTAGAGCAGAAAAAAATCCCCACTTGGGGATTTTTTTATTATTGCTTTCATCCAAAAACATTGTATAATCACGTGGCAATATAAATAATTAGGGGAAACATATGTTTAAAAAAGAAAAAATCAAAGATTTACATTACTCTGTTAATGGCCTAATCCCAGCAGCTGATTTACAGGCTACCGCTGATGAAATTTTGTTAGAATACGGCAAAAAAGTTAAAATGCCAGGATTCCGCGCAGGCAAGGTGCCATTATCTATTTTGCGTCAAAAATACAACGCGTCTGCATATGGCGAAGCAATTGATAAATTAATGAACCAAGACTTAAACAACTATGTTGCAGATAAAAAAATCCGCTTGGCCGGCGCACCAAAAGCTGATTTAGCAGGTTGGGAAATCGGTAAAGATGCTGAATACTCTTTGGAATTTGACATTTTGCCAACTTTGCCAGAAATTGATTTATCAAAGATTACTGTTACTAAAAAAATTGCAGAATTAGACGAAAAAGAAGTTGATACTGCACTAGAAAACATTCGCAAAAGCCGCAGCGTTGCAGAAAAACAAGATGAAAAATACAAGGCAGCAAACGGTGACGTCGCTGTGATTGATTTCACAGGATTTATCGGTGACGAAGCATTTGAAGGTGGCACCGCAACAAAGCATCACTTAATCTTGGGTTCAGGTTCATTTATCCCTGGCTTTGAAGATCAAATTATTGGACATAAAATTGGTGATGATTTTGATGTAAACGTAAAATTCCCAGCTGATTATCACGCAGAAAACTTGGCGGGCAAAGATGCACGTTTTGCAGTAAAAGTCCACGAAATCCGTAAACACATCTTGCCAGAATTAAACGACGATTTGGCAAAGCAGGTTGGACAAGAAACAGTTGATGCATTAAAAGAACATATTCGCAAAATCATCAATGAACAATATGTTGAAGCAGCACAACGCGATATGCGCAACGAATTGTTGGATGTCTTAGCAGACAAAGTAAAACTGGAACTGCCAGAAACATTGGTTGAACAAGAAATGAATATGGCAAAATCCGAATTTGAACGTTCACACGCACATTGCCACGATGCAAAATGTGACCACAAGTGGGATGAAAAAGCAGAGCGCAAAGAAGCAGAACGTCGTGTAAAATTGGGTCTAATTTTGGCAGAATGGGGAACGCAAAACAAAGTAGAAGTTACTCGTGATGACCTGCAACAGGCTATCTGGGCAGAAGCCGCACGTTACCCAGATCCAAAACAAGTGTTTGAATTCTATAACAAGAATCAAAATGCATTAGCAATGTTACGTGGAATGATATTTGAACGCAAAGCATTGGATGCAATGTTGACACATGTAAAAACAAAAGAAAAGAAAGTTAACGCAGACGATTTGTTTAAACAAGCATCTGTAAGATAATAAAAACGCACCAATTGGTGCGTTTTTTGTACAAGGAATTGTTACATGAAAGCATATCTAGACATTTTAAGCAATTGCCTGAATAATGGCACAATGTCCGACAATCGCACAGGCATTAAAACTCTTAGAATTCCATGGGGTGCAACCTTTGAACACGACATGTCAAACGGATTTCCATTGGTTACAACTAAAAAAATGGGATTAAAAAATATTGCAACAGAATTAGAGTTTTTTATACACGGAATAACAGATAAACAATGGTTGATTGACAGGAAATGCCATATTTGGGATGAATGGTCCAACCCAACAAAATGGCAACCTAAATACGAACAGGCCATCAAGTCAAACCCAAATATGACAGACAATGAAAAAACCGAATTAAAAAACAACTTGATGTCTGACGAACGTGATTTAGGACCTGTTTATGGATGGCAATGGCGTCATTTTGGTGGCAAATACTTTTGGAATCCGGTAGCCCCACAAAAGAACTTTGAACCACAATATCCTGGCATTGACCAGTTAAAAAACGCAATAAACACCATAAAGACAGACCCAAATAACCGTCGTATTATTGTGAACGCCTGGAATCCAGTCGATCAATATCAAATGGCGTTACCACCATGCCACATTATGCATCAGGTATTGGTACATAATAATAAACTGAATCTGATATGGACCCAGCGTTCATGCGATATGTTCTTGGGCATTCCATACAATATCGCATCATACGCATTATTATTGTTACTGTACGCCAAGGAAGCAGGGCTGACCCCGGGTGTATTACGTGGCGAATTGCACGATGTTCACATTTACGAAAATCATATAAATCAAGCACGCGAACAGATATCACGCACACCATATAAGTTACCAACTGTTGAAATTCCAGACGAAAACTGGAACGGCATGCTGAAGTGGCACGCAGATAATGGATTTAAATTAAAAGACTATGTCTGTCACGAACGCCTGCGTGGCGATGTCGCCCGATAGAAAAAATCCCCCAAACGGGGGATTTGTTTATTTCTTGTTTTTAATATAAAGCCTTTACCGAGCTCCTTGACATTTTTATATTATAATCTATTATCATCACAGCAACAAAAACAAAAAAAAGGAACACAATGCCATTTGCAAAAAGATACAATATAAACATACCAGAAAGTCGTTGCAACGGATGTGAAAAACAATGTGTTTTAAGCCTTAAGCTTATATATGTATAGAAACGCTCTAAAAATTGCAAACATTTGTAAATCTCGCAAAACAAACAAGCATTAAAAACAAGGATAAAATATGTCAGTAAAAGAAAAAATTTGTGATGGATGCAACCAACATTGCAAACTGGGTGCTGTTGTTATAAAAAATGCCAATTGGATAATAACCACAAAACCAACCATTAATAATAAAATTTTATTCGGTTACTATGATGAAAAAGATAACTTCAAATTAATAAAAGGCACCCAAGCAGTAGTCAGACAGGAAAGAGATAACAAAAACGTAGAAATAGCCCTAAACAGATCAAAAGAAGAAGCAATCCAATACGCCCAAATATGCGCCAAAAAGTACTTAGACCACATCAAAGGGGCAATATTTTTAAATGAAGTAATATCATTACAAAAATAAATCAGGAATCATACTTACATAAGATTCCTGATTTGTTTTTAGATAAAATGTTATATTTAATTACATAGGCGGGAAACATTCATCTGTACCTTGGATACAGCAAACCCTTTCACCGTCTGGCATCAGCACCAGTTCTTCACCAGAACAGCACCCATCTGCATCAGGCGCATTACCATCTGCACACATTTCCTGTTCTTCTGTAAAGTCTTCTACCACTTCTTCGTATTCCGTGACAAATTCTGGTCCTATTTCTTCTACTATTGCTGTTGATTGTTCTTCTATGACAATCCCAGATTCAGATTCTGGTGTTGCGACAATCACATCTTCTGTATGCGAAACACCATAAGCAGGTTTAGACGCCAAAATTTCTTCTTCTGTTGGCACCTTAACAGGTTCTGGCTGTGGCGCATCTGGCACATTTCTAAATATTGTATCAGCAGAAATATTAATAAAAGGACTGCCTGTATTTTCTACTTTTTGTATCACAGGTTCTGGAACAGTTTCAGGTTCTTGGGTTACAGGCACAACCGTAGGTTCTGTCGCGACATTTTCAACCACAGGTTCTGTAACAGCCACTTCTGTTGGTTCAACATCTGGAACAATCACTTCTGGTTCTATTATTTGTTCTGCGACTATTTCTTCGGGAACCACATCAGTAATCGTATCTACCACATCTGGCTGCGGTTCTGCAACAGATACACTTTCTTCTACAACGGCAACAGGTTCTGTTTTAGCACCCAATTCTGGCATCGTATCATTAGCAGAATTCTGATAAACCCACAAAGTAAACACCGATAAAATAATCAAAACAAATAACAATACATAGTACAACATTGTTGGTTTCTTAGATGCAACTGCAACAACAGGTGCAGCAACATCTGCCGCCCCAGAAATAGGGGACACAGGACGCAACGAAGATGTAATTGGCGCCGCTTCAACATCATCTGATTCTGCGACAACATGTTCTGGTTTATATTCAGACACATCATCTGTCATATACTGTTCTTGTTTTTTTGTATCATTATTTTCCGAATAAACAGTTGGCATATCAATCACAGGCTCTTCCCATGTGCTCAAATCCTCTTGTTCTTCGCCTAATGGAATAGGTGTGAACCCTTCAAACAATGGCTGAGGCATCTTATTTTCTTCGCTTTCTTCATTTTCTTCGTTTGACACAGTCTCAAAACTGGTAGGAGGCGTAAAAGACAAAGGTTGAATAATATTTTCTTGTTCTTCCATTTCTGGTTCTTCAACAAATGTATTTTCTTTGTATTCGGACAAAGGCGACACATATTCTTCAACCGGCACAGGTTTTACGGCAGGCACAGATGGACTTTCTTGTACCATAGGGACATTTTCATTATCGTCCTTTTCAACATCTGCCATAGGCTGTGCAAAATTTTGCGTTATATTTACCACAGGCGCTACAGGCTCTGACGAAACTGTCTTTTCTCCAAAATCAATTGGTTTGAATGCAATTTCTTCATCAATAATATTTGGATCTGTATCAAACAATGGTTTAATATCATCGCTCATATTGTCCGCCTTTGGTTCTTCATATTCTGTATTTTCAGTGATAACAGGTACAGGTGCAGGTTCTGCCACAACAATCTGAGCCGGTGCAGGTTCTGCAGGCAATTCTACTTTTAATTTATTTAATATATGTTGCGCAGTTTCAATTTCATCTTCTGCCGCGCTCAAACGATTTTGTGCATTATTCAAACGTTTTTTTGCCCGTTTTATTTTATCCATCGTTGAATCAATTTGTGATTCAATACGCAAAATTTTTGATGCAGATTGCTTTGTTGGCTCTTTACCAATTGCACGCTTGGCATCAGCTAATTTAGTCCGCAACGTTTTCAATTTTTCTTGTAATTCTGATAAATTAACTTCTGTTTTATCAATTGTTTCGCGACTGCGACTGACGGTCAATTCAGCAGCATCTAATCTTTCAATTGCCGATCTTGTCGCTGCAACATGACGAAATTCCATCAAGGCGTTTAATTCAGAATTCAGTATTTTACCGGCCTCGTACGCAGCAATTAAATTATCATATTCTGCCAAACCAGCATATTCAATATCCAGTTTTTGATATTTGTTATCTTTCTTAGGGCGCACAGTTTCCAAATCAACACCATAGTCATTTTCTAAAATATCATCCCATTTACGATCACCCACAGGATTAATAACCAATAAAACATTTGGTTTAATATCACTGATTAAAAAATCAATAACAAAGACCAGTTTTTTATCAGCATCATAATAAGCACGAAAAGAATTTCCTGCGATATCATAATCTACCAGTGTTAATGGTTGGAAAAAATTTTCTCTCTCGTTTGTCATTTACAAACCCCTGTATTATTTCTTTTTTGGTGGCGCAAATTGATATGCCTGTTTACAGTGTTCATAACAATATGGCTTACCAACAAAGACTGTTTCGCCACAAAAATGAAAATGTTCAGAATCAGGATCGCCAATTGGCCAACGACACTGATTCGGTTTCAAGCTTGCCAATTCCAGCGAATGCTGAATAATACGCTGATGCACAGCCAAATCCTTTGCTGTCTTTTTAGGTTCTGCAACCTCTTTAACAACTGGCTTTTTTTCTGTTTCTTTTTTTACAACAGTCTTTGCCTTGGCATTTGTTTTCTTTGGCGCTTTGTCCACGACTTTTTTAACACTTTCCGTTTTTTTTGTTGCAGCAGCTTTTTTGGTCACTTCTGCAGTTTTCTTGGCCTTGGCAGGTTTTGCATCTGGCAACGCAGCAGCATTTGCACCGCCAGCCTTGGCATTCCAACCAAGTCTATTTAACTTACCCACAATGGCATTTTTTGACATCCCTAAACGTTTACCAATTTCAGACGTTGACAATCCCTTGCCAGTTAATGCCTTTAACTTTTTTAATGCGGTACTATCCCAACCTTTGCTCATTTTACAAAACCCCTGTTATACATTATAATATAAGTGTAGCACAATTCCGATTCGAAACGCAAGGGAGAAAAATATGATTTCTTACATCTTTTTCATTGTTTTACTAGCATTAGCAGCATTTTTATCCATCAAGATATCAATTGCCGATTTTCGTCGCAGAATTATTCCTGACGCATACTTATTCCCACTGATATTAATTGGCTTGATATTACTTTCATTTTATTCATTTCCAATTCGCATCCAAGACGCTGTAATTGGTGCAACATTTGGATATACATTAGGTGCATTAGTTGGTATTATTTTTGAACATATTTTACAACGCCATAACAAATCGGCAACCCCACCAATTGGTATGGGCGACATAAAGTTATTAAGTACAGGCGGTCTGTGGTTGGGAACCAGTGGATTGGCAGTTGCGCTGATAATATCATGCATCACAGGTTCCATTTGGGCCCACAAACACAAACAACAATTTATACCATTTGCACCTTTCTTTATACTTGGGGGATTTTTATCTTTTATTATAAATCTATTTTTGATATAATTACCCTAACAGGGACCTGTAATGAGAATGTATCTTAGACATTTTTTTGGCATTTTTGCAGTATTTGCAACATGTTACACCATGTCACATGCATCTACACCATTTTCAAAGTATGGCGTTATTCAAAATGTTCAAAATTATTCATCTAATCCATTTTGGAATCCTAATTCCCCATATAACCAGCGTATGCCTCAACCGGTATATGCCACCGGCCCAGATATTACAACCGACGAATGTCAGCGCATTGTAACCAGTTTGGTAACCGTACAATGTATGAATCTGAACAATTGTATCACCACAGAACTTAGTGATATCAGACCAACAATAATGTTACAGTTGTCACGTGTATCTGGTGGCAATTACGCAACTGCATGTGGTGGGTATCTGGACGGAATATTTAACGATTATGTTGCCCAGTACGCAAATGCGGCACCACGTGGTTTTGCTGCATCATTTCCAAATGCCACAACACCAAATACCAAGGTTGGTCAAAACGACAAAATTGAAATAAAAAATCCATTTACGCCAAACATTCCTGAATGGGCAAATGAAATACAGGAACGCAAACAAGAACTGATGGATCTGCAATCCCAGAACGGAACAAATGTATATGGAATAACTGCAAATCCATTTCCAACAACATATGCAGATTTAACATTTTCCGAACGTATGGAAAATGAACAGCAGGGCTATGAACCATACAAGGACAGCGTTGCATATCATTCAATTAAAATCGCAGACATAAAAACAACAGAAGCAACTGGAACCTATCAATACGACAATATAGAAGAAGAAGAAGAAGAAGAAGAAGAAGAAGAAGAAGGCACACCATCAAACGAAGAAACAGAAACTCCTGACGCATCATCAAACACAACACAAGGAAATCCTGACGCAACCGACACACCAAAAGACCCAAAAAAACCCGAAACCAATGAAGTAGAATTACCAGAAGATTATGTACCAACACACAATAAAGAAGACGACCTATCTGGGACATACGCTATATTATTCCGACCAAAACACGAAAATTTATCATTAGAAGAACCCTTCTCCGAAACCCTTCGTAAAGCATTCTGGGACAAAGATTGTTCAGACCATGCGATAGGATTTATTGATGATAACGCTGTACTTAACAGAACACTATACAAAGCAATCCATAACAACAAAGGCAAAACTGATTATTTCCTAACAACAAACAAAATACAAGGCGCATTTGGCATTTTGCAATCAGACATGGTCTCAAGCAATAATGGTACTACAACCGTAAGAAAAAGAACCGAACAAGAAGCAAAACATTTGGCATTATTCTTGCAAAAAAAATTACAGGGAACAAAATGCAACGATATGGAAATTTATGTAATCCAACAAAACAGGGCACCATCAGGTAAAATTTCCATTGAAAAAATCGTAGCAGGTCCATTTGTCATAGAATAATTATGAAAAAACTATTTTATATTTTATCACTAATTTTTCTGCCTTGTTATTTATGGGCAGACGACACATCAAATGCAAGCAATTTATTAGATACAACAACACCGTGCGCATCCAAAGTTTTTGCAGAACAACTGGCAAAAACAGCAAATACAGTTAATGAAACCGATGATGAAAGCGTAATTCAGCAATGGATTTATGCAATTTTTTCTGACACTGCTACCTTGGATTCTGTATTAAAATGTCCAGAAATTTCATCTGCCACAGAAGATTCGGCAATAAAATTCACGCCTATTCAATATACATTTCCAAATGGTCGTTTAATTACTGTTAATTATGAAACCCAGCCCAAGGTATTAAAACAACGTCTATCCTTGGCATATAAACGTCAATTACCATCACCAGATCCAAATCCACTTATTAACCCATCTGATCCTGATGCTGTTTGGACAAATACAAATCCTGCATGGTATGGGATTATGGTCGTTGAATCTGGGGCACTGGATAACTTTGTTGGCCCAGAAAAAAATAACACTGTATCCATGCAATATATCAACGATAATATTTCCAGTCTTTATCCACACGGTATGAACTGCACAACAAAACACGCATTGGCACGTGATACCAAGGCACTTAATCGTGCCGTTACGCAAACTGTTGGCGCAGAAGACGATTCAAATGACTATTACGTTTCAGGTGATGCAAATCTGGAATGGATTGGATATACAGAAATCGCACTTGACGTTGTTGTAACTGTTGCCACATCTGGTGGATGGACTGTTATATCCGGTATCACCAAAGGTGCACGTGCATCACGTGCATTACATGGAATGACAACCACTTTGAAACAACTGCGCAATTTAGATTCTGTCAAAGACTATATAAAACATCTTAATCGCATAAAACAATTAACCAAAGAACTGGAAATACTGGATACTGCATCCGATATTACACGCAGCCTATCTTACACAGACGAACTATCCAAGGTTGGTGTAAAAGTCGTAACAGACAAAAAGGGTATTACACGATATCTTGATAAAAATGGAAAATTTCTATCTCATAATGAGGTGTTAAAACGTATAGACGATTTACCAAGAGGAGCAAAATCATATGCAGACGAATTAGCCGAAGCAGGGGTAGAAGTAATAACAGATTCAGACGGTACCGTTCGCTATCTAGATAAAAAGGGAAATATTATTTCTGATGACAAAGTTTTGAAACTTATAGATGATCTGCCAAACATAAGAAAACAAAAACGTAAAGAAGAAATCGCCGGAATCAAAAAAGATATAGAAAAATTAAAGAAAAGTGATCCAAATGTAGAAAAATACCAAGAAACATCAGACGCATTTGCAAAACTGAACGATTATCGTCATGAATTAACTGACCCAACAAAAAAAATAGAATTAACACAACAATTAAAACAAACGTACAGTTCATTACAGAAATTACGCCAAACAGATTCTGTAAAAAAATACATAAATACAACTGCACAAATAACAAAACTAAACGACGAAATCAAAACGTTGGATACGGTAACAGATGCTACAAAAATTGCAGAAAAAAACAAAGAAATAGAAAAATTACGCAATTCTGTCAAAACACTCGAAAATTCTAACGACGTAAAAAAATACAAAGAACTATCTAATACATATTCTGCGCTTAATACATCACGTCACGCCTTGATGAAAATGCCAAAACGTGGCAACGTTTTTACACGCGGTGTAAAAGTATTAAAAGCAGGCAAGGCCGCATTAAGCGGAAACGACTTGATTGCCAAAGGTGCAAAACTTGGACGCGCCAGTAAATTTTCTACACGAATCAAAGACTGGCTATTTAATTCTACGCTAAAACATATTGGTACACTGGCAAAAATCGGTGCAACAAGTGGATTTTTATATGGCGCAATAAAATTTGCAGGTGACATGTATGACTTTACAGAATCCAGCACCGGCGAATTTACAAATGATATTGAGTTCAAACCATTATTATTATTGTCTGCCGATGATATCAGAGGACAAGAAAACGTTGTAAACTATGGTATGTGGCTGATGTGGCAGGGCGATTCTACACATCCCGAAGATGACGATGCAGCATATCTGCAAGCGATGGACTTTGCCGCAAAATTCCACGAAGATTTAACAGAAACACAAAATAATACAAACAGCCCTTGTAACGTTGATATATTTGTTGTGCGACCAATTATTCGCAATCCAGACAGCGATAATCCACAACTGTATTACTTAATTATGAACGATATTCCATGGACAACAAATTAATATATACATTCCCATTGTATTTATAAAAAAAATTAACTATAATACACGTATAATATAAATGGGGGCAAAGAATATGAAAAAGATATTATTATCATCAGTCTTGGTTCTTGCAACAATTTGTTCTGCAAATGCATATCAGGTTTTATCCTCCAAAGAACTTGGGAAAAACGATGCGAAAAACCAAAATATCGTTATAAAATGTACAACAGATACAGGAAAACTGTCTAACCAAACATGCTCTTTACGTCGTTATGCAAAATGCACAAATTCTGGGAACAGTAAACGTTGCAGCGGCTGGCAACCATGGCGCGATTTGCGCAATCCAAACAAAGAATATTCCAGTTGGCAATCTGCTGCATCGGCATGTTGTCGCGACAAAGGATTACGTTAAAAATCCCCCAACGGGGATTTTTAATATAACAAATTAAAAATCACAAAAAAGCACCCAATAGGGTGCTTTTTTTCAAATCTTTTATTTTTATTCAATCCACATCTGCGCACGACCAGTACTTTCCCCAGGACGTCCCAAAGAAATGGAATCAAAACGACTATCATCACCAGCAGCAACTGTTTTTTCTGTCTGTCCAATAGGTAAACGTTCTGCATTAACTGTTCCTGCTGTCAAATTACTTGCATTTTCAACATATGACTTACTTGGAACCTGCACAGTAGCAGTATCAACATCTGCAAATACAGCACCTGAAAATAATACACATACTAATCCCAACACAAATATACGCATTTCTATCTCCTTGGTATATGAATATTATATCATAAAAAAAAATCCTTTCCAACAGAAAAATTCATCTGTTATATATTTTACAATTTTAATAAATCGTGTGCAACAATGACGCTAGCACTGCCGTTCGGCTTGCGCCACATATCATCTACAGCCGACAAATCTGCTATCATTTTTTTTCTATTTGATGGAATTGTTAATTTTTGAACAGACGAAACAACACACTCAACATTTGCATCACCACCCAAACATTCTGGGAACACACCACGATTTAACAATATATTAACCAAAGAAACCCATTTAACACGAATCAGTCTGCGACCAATCCACATTGTTATTGGATTCATTTTATAAACAACAACTGTTGGCACATGCAACATAGCTAATTCTGCGGAAACAGTACCGCTTGCAGCAATCGCAATATATGTTTTTGAATAAATATCATAACGTTTTTCAGATGAAATCAATTCCGGCTGAACAGACCATTTTTTTATTTCCCTAGAAACATAATCAACCGTCGTTTCAACTGTTGGTATTACAAATTTATAACCATGATAACCATTGCGCACCAAACGATCTACAACATCACGCATTAATGGCAACAACCGTTTAACCTCACTCATTCTACTGCCAGGAATCAAAGTAATAATCTTTTCTGATTCTTTTTTTGTAACTTTATACTTTCCAATTAATCCGTCTGCAATCGGATGACCAACAGCAACTGTATCCAATCCAAACTTAGTAAAATACGGTATTTCAAAGTCAAAAAACGCATACAGTTTATCAAACAACTTAGCGTATTTTTTTGCACGCCCTGAACGCCATGCCCAAACCTGTGGCGCAACAACATGATGAAAACGCAAACCATTTCTAATCAATTCTTTGCCTGAATCACTGTTGCGAATTTGTTTTATCACAGACTTTGCAAAACCAGGTGAGTCAATTGTTACGACTATATCCGGCTTATATTCAAGTATCGCATCAACTGTTTGCTTGATTCTGCGGGTCAAAGTTTTGGCATGCGCCAACACCTCTACAATTCCCATAACAGATAAATCCGACATAGGAAATAAAGATTTTAATCCAGCACGCTGCATATTTTCGCCACCAATACCAAAAAATTCCGCATTTGGCATCTCAGACATAATATGGCCGCCCAACACATCACCAGAAACTTCCCCAGCGATTATAAAAATACGTTTTTGCTTATTCTGCATTTTTTGACGTGCCAATTCCACGCTTAGAACGATTTTCTATAAAATCAATCGCATCCATAGCATACTTGTTATTTTTTACTTCCTTGCGAACCTTGGCTAAACGTTCTGCAACAGTTCCTTCGTCTGCACGAAATACAGCAGAATACACAGAATGTATCGCATGCATATCTTCATTGGTAAATCCATGACGCATTAAACCAACACGATTAATAGTACGATACACAGCACGTGCGCCATCATAAATTGCATAAGGCAAAACGTCATTTCCAACACCAGACATTCCACCAACAAACGCATTACGCCCAATACGTGCAAACTGCAACACCATTACACCACCAGACAATATTGCAAAATCTTCAACTTCTACATGTCCTGCAACCTGAACTAAATTAGACATAACAACACTGTTGCCGATTTTGCAGTCGTGTCCAACGTGTGCATTAACCATAATCTGACAGTCATCACCAACAACAGTCCCATCAGATGCAGGTGTTCCAGAATGAATTGTTACATATTCACGAATTCTACATCTTTTACCAATGCGTAACCCTGTCATTGTTGCTTCGTCTTGCCATTTCAAATCCTGACTCATAACGCCCAGCACAGCAAATGGATACACAATAGAATCATCACCAATTGATGTCTTGCCATCAATCACAACATGAGACACTAATTCTACACGTTCACCCAGAACAACATTTGGTCCAATAATACAATATGGTCCAATTTTACAATCTGCCCCAATCTGGGCGCCTTCGTGAATAATAGCAGTTGGATGTACAAACATAATACTTATCGCCTTTATTAATATTAATAACTATACGAATAGTACAGTATTCATGCGATATTTTGTATTAAAATAATATAACAAATTATAACAAGGCCTTGAATTCAGATATAAAGTTACTGTTGCATTTGTTTATCCATAACAACAAACCCATTGATGTAATAACAGGCATCACAGTAATAACACCAAAACACATCAAAGACAAAGCAAACAACTTTTCTTGTAAATTATCTGTAATATGTTCAACGTGAAACACAGATAACATGAACATCAACCCAAAAACAACTAATGTTCCAAGAAATACAGGTACCGCTTCGGTCAACAAGAATAGTGCACTTCCCAGCAAACAAAATACACGACACAGCCACTTTAGTTTAACGTATATATTATATTTTATCTTGTTTGCCGGATTAACATTGTACACAACAACTGTCGCAACAGCAAAAACACCAAACAATAATATTGCCAACAAATGTAAAACCGTCAGATTGCCCAACTGTCCAAATCTAAAAAATTCTGGTTGCATCAGAATCGCAAACATAGTTGTCATCATAATCAAAACACAGCCGCCAATTGGACGCATGGGCGATTTAGCAATACGACCAAATAAAAAACCAACTGTAAACGCACCTATCTGCAATACAGGTCCCCACCATACATGCACACCAGACATACCAAGCATTAGCAACAACAGCACAAGCAATAATATACCACGCCAACCCTTTAACGGCAGTTTTCCCCGTGGAATATGAGAAGAAACAAACAAAGACGCTAAAAATATAATCAGCGCATTTAGCATTGGCAAAACAGACAAGTCATCACGTAACACCGCATAATTTCCACCGATAAATACCAACCATAAAAACACAAATATCGCGGTCCAAAAAGTAATTTTGCTTATTAAATTTTCATTATTCCAACCAATACGCGCAACAAAATCACGACCATAATAGACAACCATTGCAAACAACGGCAACATCAACAGCGCCCACCAAAAAAATGCAGCACCCCATAATGCAACATTATTAAAAGCACTGACCGCACTTTGTACAACAACGATATCTTCCAACATAAACTTGCCTTTTAATTTTAATGATTTATTATAAATGTATATGAGCACAAAACAAGAAATTTTTACTTTACTTGGCGGACGTGTAAAAATGCATCGCAGTTTTTACAACCCAACATCTGATGCAGTATGGCTGGCCGCGTTCGCGGCAAACAATGCTGCAAAAACAATTCTTGATGTTGGCATTGGTTCTGGTGGCGTTGCACTATGCCTGCATACCCACAACACAGAAGCACGCATTACAGGCATTGACACATCCGATGAAATGTTGTCGCTAGCAGAACAAAACGCCAACTTAAATGATGCTACGTTTGAACTGATACACGCGGATATAACCACATGGAAAACAGATAAAACATATGATCTGGTTGTAACAAATCCGCCATATTTCAACGGCACACCTGCACATCACAACGCACATCATAATTCTGATTTATCAGCATGGATATCCCGCTGTATTGCACGCGTGCGACCAATGGGCACTTTTTGTATAATAACAGATGCTGCCACCACTGCTAAAGCAATATCAGAAATGTCAAAGAAACTTGGTGACATCAACATATTACCATTATTTGGTTCTAAGAATACTGCTGAACGCGTTTTAATTTCGGGTCGTCTTGGCACCAAGGGCATCAGCATAATTCATAAAGGCACATCCATGAATTGTGACGCGATTTTACGCGATGGCTTGACTATTACAAATGCGTTGTCTAAAATATCCCAGACATGTTAAACTTTATAGCGAAATATTTTACATCACTTTGGGCGTTTATTACATCGCCATTTCGTGCTGTCTGGCGCATGATTACGCGTATTTTTCCACCACGCCAATTTACTGTAATGGACACACCAAACGGTAATGTATATTCTTATGAACAAAGCAGTTTTTGGCGTTTTACACGCTTTTGTGGCAAGATTGGATTACTATTATGGGCATCATGGTCCACATATGTTTTTGTATATCATCGCCCACTATTACAAAAACGCACACAACAACTGGAACAAGTTCGCGACACACATGCCCGCCACATGACAGACTTACAAACATATTTAGCCAAATACACATCTCTGACACGTGAACTAAGCATTATTGACGACAAAATTTTGAATACCAAAGACAAATCAGACAAAGAATCATTAATAAATAGTCGCAGTAAAACATGGGGTGAACTAGAATTCTTGCGCACACGTATTGCAGAAATGCTAAAAGATGAAGATTACACACCAGAATACTTCAAAATGTCCGAATTGTCTGCAGAATATGAATTAACACGCTCTGAAAACGAAGAATTAAAGAAACGTAATACTAAAATGATAGAGTCTATGCTTCAAATTGCCGAAGCAGACAATATAATCGTTGATACAGTCAGTGCACTGACCAAAGAAAATTCAGACAATTTGCAAAAACAGATAAAACAAATAAACAGCACATTAGCATCATTAGGACTAAACGAAAAAACACTTATTCGTGGCGTAAACAAATATTCCAGTCCACTGGTTGGATCTGCATTTACACCTATTGAATTCAACAAGAATTTAGATGAAAAATATCAAAAACTGGCAGATGGACTTGAGAAATGGAACGGTCTGCGTCGTCTGAACGAAGTTTTACCATTGGGAAAACCTGTAAAGTCACGCATAACTTCAAACTATGGCACACGTAACGATCCATTTACAGGCAAACCCAAAAAACATCGTGGCATTGACTTTTCTGGAAAAATTGGCACAGAATTAATGGCAGTTGCCCCAGGCCGTGTTATATCTGCTGGTGAACGCGTTGGATATGGCACAACAGTTGAAATTGACCATGGTCTTGGGTTTACAACATTATACGCACACTTATCACAAATCAAAGTATCACGTGGCGATTGGGTCAGACCAGGAACCGTAATCGGACTTGCGGGTTCATCTGGTCGTTCAACAGGACCACATCTGCATTACGAAATCAGATACAAAGGAACACCATTTGATCCAACAAAATTTGTACAAGGGGAAAAATAAAATGTTGGCATTTACAAACGCATCAGAAAAGCAATCACCAACTGTTATTGGGGCAGGTTGCAAAGTTACAGGCGACATAAAAACAGACCATAACGTTCAAATTCATGGCGAAGTTATTGGTAATATTACTGCTGAAACAGTTGTCATTGGTCGTGGTGGTATTGTTATTGGTGACATAAATACACCCGTGTTATTTTTACATGGCACACTGGATGGTTCTGCGACTGTAAATACAGCAAACGTATTTAATGCAGCCCAGATGACCGGCACATTAGCATACAAAACATTAAACATCACAGGCAACACTGGTCTGGATTGCAAGCTATCAAAACGCAAAGAAGAAGACAAAGGAAAGAAAGATGAATAAGAACGTATCACGTGTTTTTATCGCAGCCGACCATCGTGGCGTTGGTCTAAAATTATATCTGATTGAAATGCTGGCCGCGGCAGGATACAACACTGTAAATTTGGGTATTGATGATCCGAACACATCTGTTGACTATCCAGACATTGCTGCAACACTGGCAGATGCAATGATTGACGAACCAGACGCACGTGGCATTATCATTTGTGGTACAGGCGCAGGCGTTATGATTGCAGCAAACAGATACAAACACATTCGTGCATCACGTTGCAACACACCGAACCAGGCACGTGACGACCGCTTTCATGACGACATAAACGTACTGGCATTGGCTGCAGACGACATTGACATAGAAGTTGCATTTATGTGCGTTCAAACATTTTTGGAATCACCATTTGATAATTGCGAACGTCGTATCAGACGTATTCAAAAGATATCATAAAAATCCCCCAATTGGGGGATTTTTTTACATCTACTCATCCACGCCATAAATAAAATCACCAGTTCCCATATTGCCATAAAATTTTTGTTCCACAATATCCCACATGCCGTTACTTGGCACAACAAAATCCCCAATTTTTAACCCACATGGCACCGGCACAAAATGCCGCACCAATACGTCATCTTCGTATATCTTGGTGGAATATATGTACATGGCATTATTTCTCGAATAAACAAGAACGCTTTCTGTGCCGTCTTTTGAAATTGTACGCCGCCCAAATAAAGTTATGGCATGCGTTTCAACCGTTTTGCGCCCCTGTAACTCATGTGAAACAGTGCCGTATTGGGCGTAATTATTTTTTGCATCCAATATAAATGTTTGTTTTGTGGTTTTTTGTTTTGTAGAAATGCTAAATCCACTAAAAGAGCGGCACCATGATGGTCCTCCACTACCATCCCACCGGCATATCCATGGAAAAACGTTGCGCCCTTGGGCTTGGCCAACACCAAAATTTACAGCATATGCAGAATTAGCCGGCGTATCCCAAATACCAAAAAAAACTTCGGAACCGCTGGCTTTATATTCATCATCAGAAAACTTTAATTCTAACTCACTGCGGGTGACCAGTGTTGGTATATGTTCTGTATCAATCCATTGTGTGCCAGTTCCCATTAAATATACATTACATAATACATCTGTCAATTTCCCATCTTGGATAATATAACCTGTATGATCTGACACCCAATAATCCGTATTGTTATATTTTACTTTTAATTCTTTGTCCGTGTTTTCGTTCATGGGTAATTGACAGCGTCCCATATTCCCATACCACAATTCATCACCAATACGGACGTGCAGGGCGGGGTCGGTTGTTTTTGTTTGTGACAGTTTTATTGTATTATCGTCCACATGCAACACACGCGCATGTGCAATCCCCGCAACAAATACAGATAAAACAACCAATAATTTACGCACAATCCCCCCATATAAATTCTGGTGGGGTAATATCTTCGTACAAAGGTGTATTTTGCAGGAAACGCATATTACCCCAAAACAAAAACCGTCACAGAAATGACGGTCGGGGTGTTAGAAAAATCAACAGTTTAGTGACCCCGTTGCGTTCAATATATTACAACGGCACCCCGACCATAATCGGGGGTAAAAATAACGGTGCAAAGACACCGATTTTCATCGGATTACGATGCATTCGCACCGAAACTGTTGGGCTTTTCTAAGGCCCGAACCGACATCCCTGTCAGTTCAAATTATATTCTATCAAAATTTACATCTTTTTCAATAATAAAAAAGCCCCCAAATGGGGGATTGAGCATCTATTTCAACTTCTTTGTCCATTCGTTATCTGGGAAATTCAGTTTCAACATTTCGGCATAACCTTCTGCCTGTTGCGGCAATCCAATCGCAGTATAACATTCTGTCAGACGATACATTGCTTCGGCAGTCATAACTGTTTCCTGGGCATCCGTTACAACAGACTGCAAACGAGCAATCGCACTGGTCCAGTTTTCTTTTTGCATATCATTACGTGCAGAATACATAACTTTGCCCGCAATATAATTTTTCAAAATACGAATTTTATTTTCTGCATTTTTTGCATATGGACTGCGCGGGAAACGCTTTACCAATGTCTGAAACTGTTGTAACGCATACGCAGACATACCCGGTTCACGACGCACATCACTGACCTGACGGTAATAGCACATACCACGTAAATACATTATATACGGAACATCAGCGTGCCCAGGGTGAAAACGCATAAATCTGTCCGTTGTTAATATTGCACCAGCAAAATCATTATCCAGATATTGTGCATATGCCGCCATAACCAGCGCATCAGGCGCCCAAACACTGGCCGGATATTGTGTTTCTGCCTTCAAAAATTCAGCGGCAGCCACTTCATAATTTTCATCATTAAATTCATTATATGCTGATTTATAAATATCTGCCAATGGCAAATCTGCAACAATTGCATCATCTGTCCCAGCACACCCAGACAAAACAGCCACAAAAAACGATAACAATACAAGTTTTTTCATATTTTAATTCCTGTCTTGATTTTCATTAACATAACACAGTATAATCTAAACTATGAAACTAGGCAAACATATTTTCGGGGTCGGTGCCATGACGGGCATCAGCCGCATATTCGGATTTATTCGTGACATGCTGATTGCTCGCGTATTGGGGGCAGGGCGTATGTCTGACATATTCTTGGCTGCATTCAAGTTACCTAATTTATTTCGTGACTTACTGGGCGAGGGCGCATTATCCGCAATATTTATCCCTATGTACACAGATTCCAAAAAAGACGAAGGATTCGCACGCAACGTATTTTCATGGTTAATGATTGTATTGCTGGGAATAACAATATTATTTGAAATATTTATGCCACTAGTTGTTTGGTTCTTGGCACCTGGGTTTGATGCAACCCCCGGCAAGATGGAAATGACCGTTACAATATCACGCATAATGTTCGTATATGTAATCTTTATATGTGGTGCAGCATTTTTATCAGCGATACTTAATGCGTTTTCTAAATTTCTGCTGGCCGCATTTATGCCTGTTCTATTAAACATTATGTTAATATGCGCGTTACTATTCGCCATGATATTTAGCAGTACGCATATACTATACCTGATGGCCGGCACTGTTGTTGTATCTGGTATTGTTCAATTTGGTGTTCTGTGGTCACGCATTCGTAGAAATCATTTTGGACTGTATTTAATCAAACCGCGATGGACACCACAAATAAAAAGCATGTTCAAACGCCTGGGTGTCAGTATTGTTGGCAACGGATTTTATCAAATAACAATTATTATTGGTACATTGGTTGCTAGTTTCCAAAGCGGGGCTGTATCATGGCTATATTATTCAGACAGAATCGTACAATTACCATTTGCAATGATTGGTTTAGCTGTTGGTACTGTACTAATGTCATCTATATCAAACGCATTAACAGACAATAACATGCGCAGCGTTTATATCCAGCAAAATTCATCTCTGCGCCGCTCTATGATGTTAATATTACCATGTGTAGCAGGTTTATTTGTACTGGCTGAACCAATTATAAAGTTCTTGTTTGAATACGGTGCTTGGACGTCAGAATCAACACAGGCAGTGGCGATTGCTATTATGATTCAAGTTTTCGTATTACCTGCAATGTTAATTAGCCAAATATACAGCAAAACATTATACGCATCCCAAGATGTAAAAACACCTGTTAAAACCAGTATGATATCGCTTAGTGTCGCTGCCATATTATATTTATCTTTATTCCCATTTATTGGCTATCTTGCGATTCCCGTCGGTATTGTTATCAGCGGATACCTTAAAAACTATTTGCTTGGACATGCGTGTCATAAGCGCAGCCTAGTAAAACATGACAGTCGTACAATCCGTACAATTATCGCATTTGTACTGTGGGCAACAATTCTGGGAATAATACTATCAACAGTTACCATTTCTAGTATATGGGCACTGGGGTTGGCTATTATAACATATGGTATAATATATCTACCTGTTGCATATTTAATTGACCGTAAAATCCGATAACAAAAATAAATTTGAATACAGACTCTTTTTATGATAAAATAAAATCATAAATGTAATGGAAGGAGTCATATATCATGAAAAAATTAATCTCTTTAACGGCTTTGACTGCAATTCTAGCAGGCTGTGCAGATCTTAGCACAACTGGCAGCGCTAATTACGGTGCAGATGGCTTTGGCGAAGAACCACTGGTTGCAACCGCACCTGCACAAGAAACATTAACAGATACATACTTGTTGGCTGCCGCACCAAAATATTATGTTGGTTCTGCATACAAAGTTGACGATGTTCAATACATCCCAGTAGAAGATATGACATACAACCAAACAGGTATCGCAGGCATTATTCCTGTTGATTTGAATGGTTCTAAAACCAGCAATGGCGAAGTATTTGACAGCACACAAATGTTAGCAACCAGCAAAACATTACCATTGCCAACAATTGTACGTGTAACAAATTTAGAAAACGGTCAATCTGTTGTTGTTCGTGTAAATAATCGCGGTCCATTTGTAAATACTCGTTTAATGGATTTATCAGCAGCAGCAGCACAAAAAATTGGCTTAACCAGTCAAGCAAAGGTTCAAATCCAAGTAATGCCAGAACAATCAATGACTGTTAAAAACGCAACACTAGGAACAACCACTGCACAATCACCTGTCGCAACAACACCTGTTGCAGCACCAGTTGAAACGGCAACAGTTTCCGCAACAGGACCTTACAGCATCCAGTTAGCTGCATTTTACGCCCAAGACAGCGCGGACGCATTGGCAAATCGCATGAAAACATATGGCGAAACAGCCGTTGTAAACGAAGGTGATATGTTCAAAGTACGTATTATCAATCTTGACGCGACCAAGGCTCGTGCCGTAATTGATGCATTACGTTCCAACGAAGGCATGGCACCAGGATTATTAAAAGATGGTCGCTGGGTAAACGCAGACAGCATCTAAAAAATCCCCCGTTTGGGGGATTTTTTTATTTCTTTTTAAACACGGGCAATTGTCCTGATTCTATCAAAGACTTATATCTTTTTATATTTTCATACTTTTTATCAACCATTTTTTCAGAATTATAATACACATCTAAACACTCATCTATTGTTTCTCGCCAAACGTCTTTGGCCTTTTCATATGCTTCCTGTTGCAATTCAAGGTTATACTGATACGAAGCAATAAGATCCGGACAGTCCGACCACAACAAATTCGCAAACCCAAGTTTTGCTTTATCATTTTGTAAAATTAAATAAACATACAAAAACTTTAAGAAAAACTCTATTCCATGCGTGCAAAAAACACGTAAAAAAGCCAATTTCAGCAATAAAAAATCAACTTTTTTAGAATCATTCACAATATAATCCGACCGATAATCCAAATGAAATTTTTGTAAAACATCATCACGTTCCGACAACTTTAACACAACAACCTTTGTTTTTGGACTATTTTCAATCAATTCATTAATAAAACTGTCATGTTTTTTATTAAATTCAGGATTGTCAATCAGTCTAACAAATTCTTTATATCCGGCAACATCACCATTTGCCCCCAACTTGATATCTTCCAAGATTTGTTTTCTAGACAGCTTATAATGTACAGGATCTACTATTTTAATCCATTTTAATAATCTGTGTATTTTGCGAGCCAGCTTTACATCCGGTGCAGTTATCCATTTGTATTTTACAATCGCACGCACAACAGACCAATCGTCACTAAACATACGATTTAATTCAACTGGACCATGTCGCATTAAACGCCTTGCAACCAATGAATCGAAAACACCAAAACCTACATCTGGTTTTTCTTGCACAGGTTAAACCCTTTTATTTTTTCACAACAAAGTTTACCAGTTTTTTTGGCACGACAATTGTTTTAATTACTTCACAGCCATCCAATTTTGTACCCGCTGCAGTCTTGGCAGACTCAACAATAACATCTTCTGATGCATCAGCAGCAACGACAAAATCTGTTGCACGTTTACCATTTACAGACACCACAATTGTCATTTGTGTTTCCACCATCTTAGACACATCAAACGTTGGCCACGGTTCAAACACCAGCATATCATTATGCCCCAATTTTTCCCACATTTCTTCAGTCAGGTGTGGTGCAAAAGGATTCAACATCTGTAACAAAGTTTCATACGCAGGGCGGGGCATCCTTCCACCAAAAGCATTGATATATTCCATCATCGCAGATATAGTTGTATTAAATTTCATATCTTCCAAACGTTCTGTTGCATCTGCAATCAATTTATGCTGCAAGCGTTCCTGATCTGCAGTCATTGGTTCATCTGTTAAATTATCAGACAAATTTTCCACACGTTTCAAGAAACGTTCAACACCACGCAATGTATCTTCGGACCAATTCGCACTTTGTTCCCATGGTCCCAAATACAAAATAGCCAAACGACATGCATCTGCACCACTGCGATTAACAACATCAGAACTTGGCACTGTATTACCGCGTGATTTGGACATTTTTGTACCATCTGCCGCCATAATTAGACCATTACTGGTACGTTTTTTATACGGCTCAACACCTGGAACAAATCCCAAATCAGATAACGCTTTGTACCAAAATCTTGAATATAAAACATGACGTGTTGTATGTTCCATACCACCATTATAATGATCAACTGGCATCCATTTATCTAACTGATTGCGTTCACAAAACGCATTATTATTTTTAGAATCTAAATAACGCAAGAAATACCACGAAGAGCCGGCCCACTGTGGCATTGTGTCTGTTTCACGTTTTGCAGCACCACCACAGCAAGGGCAGGTTGTATTTACCCAATCTGTTGCACGCGCCAATGGACCTTCGCCATTATCAGTTGGTTTATAATCTGACATATAAGGTTGCAACAATGGCAATTCAGATTCTGGCACAGGAACCCAGCCACATTTTTCGCAATAAACCATTGGAATTGGTTCACCCCAATACATCTGACGTGAAAAACCCCAATCTTTTAATTTATATTTGGTTGTACCACGTGCGAACCCATGTTCAGTTCCATATTTAATCGCAGCCGCAATTGCATCTTCTTTTCCCATACCATCCAAGAAAGATGAATTTATATGTGCACCATCACCTTCCCAAACAGCGTCTGGGTCACCACCTGCCAATACCGGAATAATATCCAATCCGAATTTCTTTGCAAAATCCCAGTCACGACCATCATGTGCAGGAACCGCCATAATTGCACCAAACCCATAATCTGCCAAAACATAATCTGAAATAAAGATTGGAATTTGACGTTCATTAAAAGGATTCGTTGCCATAACGCCTTGTAATTGCACACCTGTTTTTTCACGTGTAACATCTGTACGTTCAATTTCTGTTTTTGCACGTGCTGCAGCAATATATTCATTTACAGCATCTATGTTTTGGATTTTACCTTCGCTAATCCATTTTTTTACCAGCGCATGCTCTGGAGCCAACACACAAAAAGTAACACCAAATATTGTATCAATGCGTGTTGTATAAACAGTCATAACATCATCACCAACTTGGAAATTAACATCCGCGCCATGCGAACGACCAATCCAGTTAATCTGTTCTGTTTTTACACGTTCTGGATAATCAACTAATTCCAAATCATCAATCAATCTGTCTGCATATTTAGTAATTGCCAAATTCCACTGCAATTTCATTTTCTTTTCAACAGGCCCATGACAGCGTTCACATTTACCGTCTTCTAATTCTTCATTTGTCAGATTAGTTTTACAATTTGGGCACCAATTCATTGGTAATTCTGATTTATACGCCAAACCTGCATTAAAGAACTGAATAAACATCCACTGAGTCCACTTAATAAATTCAGGATCAGACGTAGATAGTTTTGATTCAGGATTAAAAGACAAACCCATAATAGATATATCGCGTTCAAAAATCTTAATCAATTCTGCGACAGATTCACTGGGATGCTTTCCAATTTTTGTTGCATAATTTTCAGAAGATATACCCATTGAGTCATAACCAATTGGATACAACACATCAAAACCACGCATACGACGAAAACGTGCTAAAACATCCATACCTGTATAAGGCAGCATATGACCAACATGCAAACCAGAACCACTTGGAAAGGGGAATTCAATCAAATTATAATACTTTGGCTTTGAACCATCATTTCTTGGAACAAACGCACGGCTATCAGTCCAGCGTTTTTGCCATTTTGCTTCACGTTCATGAATTTTTTTAATATCGTCTGCCATATTGATATCCTCTGTGTGTTACAAATTATTCTGCATCAAATTCTAGCCACAACCACAGCAGATTTCAAGCCCTTTTAGTAATTTATTTGACACTTATACATAAAACAGATAAAATAGCACAGAACAAGGGAAATAAAGACATTATGAAAACAATCAGCAAAATTTTATACAGCATTATCAGTTTTAGTGTTTTTGTCGCTTACAAAGTCAGCGCCGCATACAGTGCAACCACAATAAAACTAACGTCTTATACCCTTATGACAACCAGCACCAGCGAAGACACATGCAACACAGTATGCAAAAACGCAGGTATAACATCAACCGCAATAGCAATTAAAAACGAAATATGGAGCAGACTACAAACACCTGATGTAAATATTACATTATGTAACGCAGGATCATATCTGGGGTCTTGCATAATTAATAACGTTTCCATTAGCAATACTTCTGCAAACTTATCAAGTTTAACTTCTTGCACCGCTTCAAATGCACAATGCTACGCATGCCCACAATTCAATAACAAAAGCGTTGCAACAGCGCCATCGTCACGCCTAACACGATGGAGCTCCAAAACATGGATACTATGTTCAACACATAACTTAACAAAAGATGCCGTATTGTTGTACGACTATTCCGAATGGGTTGGCAAAGGCACAGGTATAGAAACTTCCCGGAACGGCAAATGCGTAAAACAACAGTATGCAATCGTAGAGAATCCAACCCTTTCTGCATCAGATGTTTCTGATTGTTACGTTCCCGCAAACACCACATTCAGCGACAGTACCGGCACTTACGAAGCAGACGACGATTGCGAATACACCAGTGCATAATTAAATTATTTATATCAATATCAACAACAAAAAAACCACAAATACAACATATTTGTGGTTTTTTGTAAAAAATTTGACACTTTTACATAAAACAGATAGAATAACACAGAGCAAGGGAAATAAAGACATTATGAAAACAATCAGCAAAATTTTATACAGCATTATCAGTTTTAGTGTTTTTATTGCTTACAAAGTCAGCGCCGCATACAGCGCAACCACAATAAAACTAACGTCTTATACCCTTATGACAACCAGCACCAGCGAAGACACATGCAAAACAGTATGTAACAACGCAGGAATAACAGAAACCGCAGTATCAATTAAAGACCAAATATGGAACAGAATACAAACACCTGATGTAAATATCACATTATGTAACGCAGGGTCATATCTGGGTTCTTGTATAATTAACAACGTTTCCATTGACAATACTTCTGCAAACTTATCAAGTTTAACTTCTTGCACCGCTTCAAATGCACAATGCTACGCATGCCCAAAATACAATAACAAAAACGTTGCAACAGCGACATCGTCACGCCTAACACGATGGACCCCAAAAACATATATACTATGTTCAACACATAACTTAACAAAAGATGCAGCACTTACGTACAACTATTCCGAATGGGTTGGCAAAGGCACAAGTATAGAAACTTCCCGGAACGGCAAATGCGTAAAACAACAGTATGCAATCGTAGAGAATACAAACCTTTATGTATCAGATATTTATGATTGTAACGTTCCCGCAAACACCACCATTAACGATGGCACAGGTGATTACAATAACACAACCAGCTGTCCATACAAATAAAGTATCATGAAAAAACCAATTGTATCTATTATTATGCCAAATTATAACGGCGAACAATATATTACCGATGCATTGCAATCGGTATCTGCACAAACGGAAAAAAATTGGGAATGCATTATTATTGATGATGCCAGCACTGATAATTCTGTCAAAATAATAAAAAAATACATCAAAAACGATAAACGTTTCAAATTTATTCAACTATCTGAAAATTATGGAACATCCGTTGCACGCAATCATGGTCTGGATATCGCCCAAGGTACATACATTGCATTTTTGGATTCTGACGACTGCTACACAGATACAGCACTACAAACATTAGTCCAATTGATCGAAACAACCGGTGCCGATATGGCAGGCGGCCGTACACATATGGTTGATGGCGCATTCAAATTCAAAGAAAATCCAAACGCAACTTTTTCCCTAGAAGATTTTGCAACCTCATACACACCTGAACAGTTTTTATTATTACCACAAAAGCATTCATGGTGCTGGATATGGCGACGAATATATAAACGCGAATTGATTAACGATATACGTTTTTTGCCAGAATTCACATCATATGGCGATGATTTAACATTTATGCTAAATATTTCATATCGCGCAAATTCCAGTGCAGAATGCAACAACGTATGTGTCTATCATCGCACACATCAAAACAACATTACCAAACAAGATTTTTGCGATAAAAACGTCACATGGTTTCCAAAATACTTCAAATATATTCACACTAATCTGTTGGACAAGTATAACCATATCTTTTGGCGGAAATTTTATACCGACACCTTCAAATACTTGGTACACGAAACAATAATTAAACCAAAACAGTATAACACCGCACAACAAGAATCCAAAGACGCAGTTATTCAATCGTGTAAATATATTCCACGCAGATATCTGCGCCTTAAACAACGAATTTTATGCTGGTTTTTATCATGTCTGAAATAAATGTATTATATTGTTTTGATAATAACTTTTGGCGCATGGCCGCTGTTTCTATTTATTCTTTAATAGAGAATAAAAAACCAGACACAACCGTCAACATACATTGTATGGTCGCACCACACACACGTGGGTACAGAAAAATAAAAAAATTCATCGGCCAAAACAACAAATTAATATGGCGAACTGTGTCAAAAAAACAAAATCCATATGCCGACGTCAATTATTCTAGATGGTCACCTGTAATTTTTTACCGTCTGTTTGCGCATATAATTTTTCCAAATACAAACAAGATGTTATACCTAGATTCTGACACGTTAGTTCAATCTGACTTGTCTGATTTATATAACACAGATATATCACAGTATGCAATGGGCGCAATTCGCGATATGGCACCAACAAACATCAAAGACGATCCAAATGGAACATACGTTCGTGAATTCAAAGACAAATACCTAAAGCACAACTTATATGTAAATTCTGGTGTATTATTACTAAACATGGAACACTTGCGCACAACACAATCACCATGGCCAATAAAATGCGAATTAACATACCCAGACCAAGATATCCTAAACACAATGTTTGATGGCAATATTCTAGAATTACCGCTGCGATATAATTGTATTCCTGAAATTTACGTTGATACAAAATTCAAACCGTCTGAACGTAACTATGTACAACAAAACATATGTATTGCACATTTTTATTCATTTAAGCCATATCATTATAACTTAGTACCACTAAGTGTATATTCATCTTTTACACGCACCGCTGCAAAAATTGATCTTTACCCCGAAGACTTCATAAAACAAGAACATCGCAAAATACAAAAAATGTTTGGTAAACATAATCCAAAAACAAATATACCATTTCTAACAGTGTCTAAAAAGGGCACACTTCGTTTATTCGGATTAAAAATGAACTAAATCACCACAATTATAAAAACACAAAACTTTCAACCAGTTACACATATATATTAATTTATTTTTTTAACTTAAAACACGCTAAAAATTCTGTATTTCCACTACCACCTTTGACAGGCGATTCTGTAACACCAACACAATCAAACCCAATACCCAAAAACGCACTTATAACATGATTTATTGACCAGTCATGCCACTCTGATGACTTTATTATTCCATTAAATTTTGCTGCAACATCACGCGGCACTTCAAACTGAGGTTTTATCAACACAACAATAGCCTTCGCGCCCCATTGCAACAAACAATCTACAATATTCGTCAGTGACACAAAAGAAACATCTATCACAATTAAATCAACTAACGAAATAGGAGACAAATTACGAATATCTGTTTGTTCCAGCGACACAACACGCGCATCATTACGCAATTCAGCAACTAATTGGTTCGTTCCTACATCTACAGCAAATACTTTTTTTGCACCATTTTTTAACAAAACATCCGTAAAGCCACCTGTACTAGCACCAACATCCAAACAAACAAAACCATTTGGATTTATATCAAAAAACTCCAAGGCGCGCGCTAATTTTAACGATCCGCGACCAGTAGAATAAGGCAAATCCCCACCATTCAATACATCAGATTCCACAACAGCAAAACTTGGTTTATCAACAACTTTGCCATTAACGAACACCAACCCAGACTTTATCGCAGCCACGGCCTTGGCGCGGGTAGGGTACACATTTCTAAAAACCAACTCTTTATCTAATCTCATAACAAAAATAAGAATACCACTAAAAAAACATAAAATCAACTTGACATTTTTGTAATTTTGTCTATATTTATATAAAATAAAAACAAAAAAGGATATAAAATATGTGTATCAAACAACAAAACAACGAAAACAAATACTGCCACGGTTGCGATTTTCACTGCACTTTGGGCGCACAAAGAAAATTATTTTCTTTCCCTGCAAAGTACTACCCAACAATAAACAGCAAAAAACTAGCAATATACACCGACATTAACGGCATCGAAAAAGACGCAACTACAAAAACAAAAGAACACGCAATCGCACGCGCAAAAATACACGTACAGCATTGCGCGTACTATCAGCACACCAAATAAACCCATGTTTACACAAGAAAGCGGTATAAACACAAATAAATGTAACGGATGCAACAAACATTGTGTCGTAAGCGCTTTCTATTACTCAAAACCCGGCACCAGCGGTTATCTGCCTGTAATTGACAACAAAGTCAAAACACACTATTTTGATTCACAAGGCAACAAACACAATTCTCACCTATACAGAACCGCACACGACGCGATGAACTGTGCAAAAATACTAACAAAAAAATGCCCATCATTCAAAGATATACGCATCTTACGCCAGCCAACAACCGCTCTTGACTATGATATATGCACAGGCTGTCCAAAACGCTGCGCCGTATCATCACAAAAAATACAAGGTATCTTCTACCCAAAAATAGGCAGCAAAACCATAACAAAATACATAAACACATTTGGCGAAACACAAATACCACCCGTATATCACGATGATTTTCATGCAAAAATGCACGCAATGCATAAAATCTCAAAACTATGCGACCACTATCAAAATAAAAAGTAAAACAAAATGTTCACACAAACATTAAAAATAAACACAAACAAATGTAACGGCTGTGCAAAACATTGCCTACTGGACGCCGCACCAAGTACCAAGAAAAAGGGTGCATACATCCCCACAATTGACGGCAAAGCATACGTTTATTTTTACGACCAAAACAGAATCAAACGCGCAGCTCGCAAACACTTTAATAAATATAGCACCATAGACCAAGCAAGAACAATTGCACGATACTGCAAAGATTACAAACCAAAATTTTTAACCGAAATTACACAATCTACCAATAATACAAATATATGTACTGGCTGCAGCCTTAGATGCACCTTGAACACAATACAAACCAATCAAGGCTTTATGCCAACAATAAACAACCAAATTATATATGAACATACAAACGCATATGGCGACCACGAAACAACAAGCCCACGTGAAACACAAGAATACGGGTTATCCTTGGCAAAACAAATTGCCAGACGTTGTGACTTTTACAAAAAACAACTAATCAAAGAACACTCAAATCAAACAAAATAAAAACACCTGTTTTTTTACAACAAAAACCCAAAAACCGCAGAATTCTGCGGTTTTTTTGGGTTTTTGACTCAAAATAGGGCACAAAACACATTTTTTCAAATCCCTTTAATTATAAACAACATATCAACACACAAAACCAAACCAAATATATAATACACATATAATACGTATATAATACAAACATCTGAAACAAAAAAAACATTTCAATAATATTTAATTAAAAAAAAGCAAAACGACTTCAACAAACAACAAAATAAAAAAACAAAAACACAATGACGCATATTATATATACAGGCGCACCAATAAAAACAAGTAAAACGCAGTTTGAATTGAAGCACATACTATTACAAAAAACTAATCTCTACACAACAAAACTATACATAATATACATTATGCGCCTTTACAATATTCTACACCCTGCGGCTTTCTAAGACTTTTTATATTAACGCACCCTGTTATAAAAAAATTATTTTATTACACCCAACTACATAACCACACAAACAAAACTATTCATTACACACAACAAATAAAAAAAACATCACAACACAAACAAGTCCCTAATATATAACCCAGCCAAAAAAACATCTAACAATCCCACAATTCAAAAACTATACATAATCTGCCCTACCCAATAACAAACCCACAAAAAAACAGGCATTTCGCCTGTTTTTATAAATCCAACAAAAAACTTAATGTTTTGTAATTCTTTTTATCTTGGACACAGAATCCGTTGCAACATTTGCAGCAACTTTTTTCAACGTTTTCAACCCTTTTTTCAAGTCACTTTCTTCTACAGCGCCCGCTTCAACAGGTTCCACCTTTGAACAACAAAAAGCACACTTTGTCGCCAAGTTACTAATATTAGACTTACAATATGGACACGCATGTGTATTTGCAGGTTTTTTGTCACGCATTTTATTCATTGTACGAACAAACAAAAATATCGCAAACATTGTAATAAAGAAACTGACCACAGAATTCAAAAACAAACCTAAATTCAACGTAGTCGCACCAGCAGCCTGCGCTTGCGCAATTGTTTCATATGTTGCGCCAGCCGTACCGCCACCAAGCACAAAAAACCATTGCGAAAAATCAACCCCTCCGACTAACAACCCAATCGGAGGCATAATAACATCTTTTACCAACGAATTAACCACACTTGTCATAACACTACCAACAATGATACCAACAGCCATATCTATTGCATTACCACGTTGGACAAAAGCACCAAATTCTTTGAACACATTATTCTTTTTAGCCATTTTTTACTCCTTATCCTGTTTATTAGAATACTCCTCTATTGCAGACAAAACCTTATACAAAGTTTTACGCAAATTCTCGTCTTTTGTTTCCACTGTTATATCGGCCAAAGCATAAGTTTTATAACGTTCACATATCAGTTGCTCTAATATTTTCCTACTATCCGTATTCAGCAGTTGCGGACGCGTATCACGCGATCCTGTGCGCTTAACCAACAAATCCAAATCTGCCTTTAACCAAACAGACAAAGCCCTATCTAACACCATCTGACGAACCGCAGGCGTAATAAAAGCCCCCTCGCCCGTAGAGATAACTTTTAACGCAGGTGGCGTATCCAAAATACGCTCAATCACACGTTGTTCAACACGACGAAATTCATCCTCGCCATACATAGCAAAAATATCAACAACACTACAACCCGCTGCCGCCTCTATTTCTTTATCAGAATCAACAAACGGAATACCCACACGCCTGGCCAATGCGCGCCCTACACTAGTTTTGCCAGCACCCATCAATCCAACCATAACAACAGGTCTATCAATAAAATCTTCATTTTCTTTATTCATAACACGATAAATAATATCAAAAATTTCACTTTTTACAATAACAATTCATTATTTAATAGCATTTTTATTTTTACTTTTTTGTGATATAATAACATTTATAAAAGAAAGGAATCAGATATGAAAAAACTTATCATAACGACCTCTTTAATTACATTATACACATATTCTGCACACGCGTTTAACGAATATTCAAATGCAATTTCCGCACATAACATCACTAATATTCAGTACGCAATTGCACAGCAAGTTTTTTCACAACCAAAAATACAAAAAACAAAAAATAAAAAACACACCACACAAACCAAAGACATGTACGGTCAAGCACCTATGTACGGTCAAATGCAAACATACGGTGAATATAACGACGACGGCCTTTTCGGCCGAAACGGTGGCGACACACAATTATCAAACATATTAAGCAACATATGGATTAGTTGGCAACACAATACACATACAACAAATTATACTACCATACCAAACATCAAAACAAATACAGACCTAGTAATCGCAGGCTTGAACGGAGACACCAGCACAACTTATGATTGGGGAATCCACAGCGGTTATACACATACACACCAAACAAACACAAACCTAGACAACACAGAACAAAGCGGATTTTTTGGAATATCAAATGGCTTTTCTGCCAACAATTTTGATATTCAAACTATCTTGACTGGCGGTGTCATGAGCAATTCTACCACAACAACATCTGACACATATACCAACTTTTGGTTAAGCGGCAGCACCAAGGCAACATATACATTAAACCTGGATAAAACCTTTGCTATACGCCCTGCCGTTTACATCGGATACACATGGATAAAGTCTGACAACTACATATCCACATCAAATACAAATATTACAAACAGCAATTTTAACGCATTAAATATCACACCAGAAATATCCGCTATCAAACACATCGGAAATCAATGGTACGGCACCCTTAGTGCTAAATATATAATAACATATATTGATGGCGACACATATGCCAACAATGTATTATTGCCCGAATTAAACTATGGTAATTACTTTGAATACAGCCTGAACATCAGCAAACAAGTTTACAACACCAATGTATCCGCAACAATTGGTCGTCATGACGGCAACATATACGGATGGTTTGGCGGAATAAATATAAAATACATATTCTAAAAAACGCCCGATTGGGCGTTTTTTATTCACAATCAGGTTCTGTACCATCACTTAAAAAAACAATACGCACACACTTCATATCTAGCACCCGTATTTATTCCATATTCGCCAAACGTTCCAATTGATCTGCTGCAATCAACGCATCTATCATTTCATCTAATGCAACACCACCAGCCAAAATATCATCCAACTTGTACAAAGTTAATTTTATACGATGATCTGTAACACGTTGTTCTGGGAAATTATAAGTACGTATTTTTTCACTACGATCACCAGAACCAACCATAGATTGACGTGATGCATTACTTGCATTTTCCTGTTCCATACGTTGTTTTTCATACAACTTAGAACGCAGCACAGCCATCGCAGCAATTTTATTTTGCAATTGACTACGTTCATTTTGACACGTAACAACAATACCCGTTGGGAAATGAGTAATACGTATCGCACTATCTGTTTTATTAACGTGCTGACCACCTGCCCCAGACGCGCGAAAAATATCAATACGAATATCCTTATCTTCAATAACGACGTCTATTTCTTTTGCTTCTGGCATTACTGCAACAGATGCCGCACTGGTATGAATACGACCACCTGCTTCGGTTTCTGGCACACGTTGTACACGATGAATTCCAGATTCAAATTTCATACGACCGTACGCGCCTGCACCGTCAATTTTGAAGACAATTTCTTTGTATCCACGCAAAGAAGTTGCATTTTCTTCAATAACCTCTACCTTCCAACCTTGGCGCAACGCATAAGATTTATACTGATTATACAAATCACCTGCAAACAATGCAGATTCTTCACCACCAACCCCTGCACGAATTTCCATAATAACACTGTTATCATCCGCATCATCACGTGGCAACAACGCAATTTGTAATTTCTTTTCAACATCAGGCAACAAATGATTTAATTCATGCAATTGCTCATTAGCAATTTCACGCAATTCTGCATCATTTTGCATTTCGCGTGCATCCGCAATACCTGCTACAATTTGAAAATATTCATTTATCAGTGGAATAATTCCTGCCAATCGCGAATACTCTTTAGATAACTTTGCTAGTTCATCACCCGCAACATTACCTGTATTCATTTGCGCTTCTATATCTGCAAATCTTGCCTGAATATCTTTTAACTTTTGTTCAACAATCATTATATCGCCTTTATAGTTTTTATTGCATCCGCAACAGATACAGACACCTGTTCACCAGACGTCATATTTTTCAACGCAACAACTTGATTTTCTTTCTCAGTTTCGCCAATTATCATACTGAATCTAGACTTTATTTTATCTGCATACTCAATTTGATTTTTGAACTTCTTTTCTGCATCCAAATACGCAGCAGAAGCAATATTTTCATCACGCAAAGCATTCAAAACAGATACAGCATATGATAAATTTTCATTTCCCATACACAATACAGTTACATCAACTGGCGCTTCAAACTGCGTCAAATCAATTGCCCCAGATTCCATCAACGCAACAAAGATTCTTGAGAAACCAATTGCTGCACCAACCCCGATTATCTTAGTTTTACTAAATTTCCCAGCCAAGTCAGCATAGCGACCACCACCAGCCACAGTTCCCAGTTCAGGATACTTTAACGATTTGAATTCAAAAACCAACCCTGTGTAATATGCCAAACCACGCGCAATAGACAAATCAATTTCAGCATTTTTCACACCAAACATTTCCAACATTTTCATAAAGTCATTTAACTCTGAAATCGCTGCATTTAACTTGTCAGACAGGTTCAAGAACACAGAATAACCATTTGTAAATACAGATTTTATCTGATTTTCTTTTTCTGTGTCGCTTAACACATCTTTTAACCCTTCAGCAAAGTCGTCATCGCCCATTTTATCTTTTTTATCAATTAAAACGAACACGTCTTTTTTCTGATTATCTGTCATTTCCAAATAATCAAACAACGCATCCCAAAATGGTCGCGAACCGACACGCACACAATTACCACCAATAAATTCAGACACAGAATTTAATGTTCGCTGAATTACAGAAATAATTTCTGCATCATAATTTGTGGACAATGAATTGACACCCATTATATCCATATCCATTTGATAAAATTCACGATAGCGACCACGTTGTGCACGTTCACCACGATAACGTTTTGAAAACTGACTGGCACGAAATGGGAAAGTTAAATCGTTCAAGTGACCTGCAACATAACGTGACAGCCCGACTGTTCCATCATAGCGCAATCCCATTTTAGTATCGCCCTTTTGGAACAAGAACATTTGTGTTTCAATTTCGTCCCAATTATCTTTATCTGTTAAAACTTCGGCACGTTCAATTGCCGGCAAATCCAATTGATTAAATCCGGCATTTTTTAATACAGACAACATACGTGCTGCGCAAAAATCAAAGCAACGTTGTTGTACTGGCAATAATTCTATAAAACCCGATAACGGTTTTGTTGGTTTCAAATCCATTTTTTATTCCTATGTTTGAAATACGAAATCTTTGGACACTGTATCGTGTCAATTATATCACAAAAAAATCAATATGCTAATACCCACCCAAATGGGCGTGATGAAAAACAGCCAAAATATTATTCATTCTTTCTATCATTTCCATTTAATTTTAGTATAAAAATACGGAATATCAAGTCTTTTTAACAACATAAGGCGGGGCATACCCATTACACAAATTACGAAAGAAAAGATATTTTTGCTTTGAAAATTTGTATTTATTGTATGCCCCATCAAAAGACACACACATTATAAACCGAATCGCCTTGGAACGCCACAAGCACCATTTCCCACGATTACATTCCCAGCATTGCAGACACGATTTTTTGCGCGACACTATCATACAAGCTTTGATCTGATGCATCCGTCACACACATCAACGCTAAATTCATCGGATCGTTAACACAATCCGTCTTGCAATCATCATAAGACGCCACATAAATATACTTCATACCTGAATGATAAGGCGCTTCTATACCTATCCAACAATGATTCCCAGATTGCGACAAATCCACAGCAGAACTGGCCGTTGGAAATTCTTGGGTATAACCATCAACCATAATAGACACAATACCATCACCAGTACTGGCAGATGAACAAACAGGTTTTAACACCATCCCACCAGATGGAAATTCATAATATATCCTGTTTACATCTGGATTATACATTGCGCCAACAATACTTTCTTTTGATGAAAAAGTTTCCAAATTCACCAACGGCACATAACTTGCGGTCATTTCCATATTGCCAAAAACATAAGAATCCATCAGTGGCAATATATCTTGGGAATTAATAATAGTCGCCAAATTCAACACAGGCCCATTATCCCCCAATTGCCATCCACCAAACGAATAACCAGATGGCGGAACACACCCAGACACCAAAATCGCTTCAGGATCTTCGATTGATGGTGCATTTCCTGTGCCATTACCACACGAAAACACCGTCTTGGGCTCAGCCACCTTGCACTGTAACGGCAACACATCTGCAATTCCAGACGTTGCAACCAACACAGATAATAAAAATACACTTATACTCTTTTTCATTTGTTATCTTTTATCAACATTTTAACTCAACAGTTCCACCTGCTTCTATTAGTTTTGCCTTTATCTCTTCTGCCTCAGCAGGGCTTACCCCCTCTTTTATTGTACTTGGCGCACCTATTTATCTGCATACACAGCATTAAAATTCACAAATCCACTACGTATCCCCTTTGGACATTGGCTTACATCATCCATTGCACCAGCATGAGGATTGCTTTGATGCAACCAACCCAACAAATCAAAATCGCTGCCATAATAATAAGTACCATTTGAATAAATATCTGCCGGTTCCCAACCAACAAATACATGACTATCATCATTTGGTACACAAACCGAGTCCAGTTTCATATTCGGATCAATATTTCCTGTTTCTGGTTTATCTGATTTATATGATTTTGATGCAACACTGCCTTCTGCCAATGCACCACCTGTACCGCAATCAAATGTAATACCAATATCAATATCAAACAGCATATTAAATACTACTTTTTCTGTATATGGCCAAACAATTGTTTCACCACGATCATACACATCGCCATTGTATTCGTATCCAACATGTACAATACCAGTATTGCATGTTGACGGTGCGAAATTATCCAAATTGTATTCCATCCCATAATATGGCCATTCTACAAAATCAAAAATCCCATCAACCCCCCTGCTATATGTAATAATATTGCCAGAATCATATTCCACACCATCTGCAATATACCCATACAGTGCATATACCGGTGTTAAATCTGTTAACTGTTGGCTCCATGTATCCTTTTCTTCATTATATGTAAATATATGCTGCTTAATCATACTAAATGCCTTGTCATTATACGTTGTACCGCCAATCATCAACGTAAATGCAAAGGTTAGATGACTCATCCCTTCTACAGTATCTGTTTTACCAAAGAACGGTGCAACCATATTTTTAATATTTTCGTCTAATTCTTCATAAGGTGTAATCGCATTTAATTCTGCAATTTCTTCATCTGTAAATCGTGTGTACCACGCAAATTGATCAACCCCCTTGGCACGATCAACATTTTCAATATATGGCAATGGGTTAACAGGTGCGTCATCAAATTCCTGATTGGCATAATAATCATTTGCAGGTGCATTATATGCACGATAATATTTTATACCATCTGCAACCTGTTCATAAACAGGTTTAAACTCATAAATACCAGAACTAATACCCGCTTCACAATTATCAAAAGGAAAATCATTTTCTATATAATTTGGATTTGTTTTGTTTGCTATTTCATACCAACTGACCATATCACCCACTTGATAAAATAAATCACCATTTCTGTATGTACCAAGCTTCCAGCCCGCAAACCTTGTATTTATATCATCTGGTACACATTTTGCATCAATTTCAAATGTAACATCATCACCATACACAGGCGATACCGGCTGATATGATTTAGCACCTGTTGTAGAATCCTGTAATTTTCCGCCCATTCCACAATTAAACGACGCAGCCAATTTTACATTGAACAATACATCCAGTGTTTTATCAGACTCCCACACCCATTTAATTTTATCATCTGCACCATATTCTGTACCATCTAAGACATATCCAGCAATAGAAATACCTTCATTACACGTTGGATTTTGAACCAAACTCGGTTGAAATTCAGCACCATAATACGGCCAATACATCGGAAACACAAACGCAGCAGCAAATCCGCCTTCGGGCGAAAACATCGGTACACTGCCATAATTGAAATTCGGCTGATACAAATTGTACAAATACAACGAATACAGCGACAATGGTTCTGATATACTTTTATTTCCTATGGAATCATTATCAGATAAATATAAATGCTTTTCTATCAAAGAATATAGCGCCTGAACATAATCATCATTGTTTTTCCCAGCAGACAATCCAAATATAAACCCATAAGCATTCATCCCTTCTACGGTATCTGTTTTGCCAAAGAACGGTGCAACCATATTTTTTATATCTTGTTCCAATTCTTCATATGGTGTAATTGCATTTAATTCTGCAATTTCTTCGTCTGTAAATCGCGTGTACCACATAGCAGGTATTGTTCCTGTACGATACACAGGGCAAAATGGTTCCAACGGTTCCACTTCTGTTCCATAATACAGCAATTGAATTTCATCAGGATTATCTGTCGCAGCATCATATTTGCAATAATATAATATTTCTTCTGATACATCTTCATACACCGCCGTCAACATCACACGATTATAAAAACCATAAGACGAATTCTTATTTTCGGTATCTAAAAATACATCCAGCCAGTTTAATGTATCCCCAACATTATACACTACATTATCAGTATCATAGTTTAACTTCCAACCAAGAAATTTCTTACCTTCATTTGGTGTACACATAGCATTAATATTTAGTGGTATATCAGATTTCCATTTTCCATTATAAGAATAAGAAACCATTGATTCGCCAGATGTTAATACGCCATCCGATCCACAATCAAATTCTGCATGCAAATCATAACTATAGATTCCAGTTGCAGTCTTGTCTTCAGTATATTTATATACAAATTCTTTACCAACAAATTCGCCATCAATTTCCCAACCTTCAAAATGTATTCCTTCTTTACCCGAACAAATATTATTACCTGCAGCATCAATACAATTTCCAGATTCGCCAATCCAGGTATTCAGACCATTATATGTACAATAATAAAGTACATTCCAATTATATCTAGCATCTGAATTAAAATTCATTTCACCTGCAGATGCTCTAAACAATCCATCGCCACAATCCCAATTTACATCGTGCTTCTTGGGAATATACAAAGGTCGCAAATCAACATCTGATACAGGAGTTATTTGTTTAAACATATATTCTTCATCATCTGATATAAAATCATTATTACGAACAAAATAAGTATGGTCATAAAACAACTTGGCAATCGCACAATTTTCAGCATTAGATGCTTGAAAATCAGCATCCTTAATACAATTTATATGTAACGCTGGAAACACAACCATAGCCAAAGCCTCTGTCACATCTGACAACACATAAGAACCATTAACGTATATGTCATACAAATATTCTACATCAGAAATATCAGAACCATTTTTTACCAAGTAATCTATATATGAATCCATCTCAGCCTGAGGAATAGTTTTAACCCATGCCAGCGTATCAAGGTTTTCTGCATCAAATGCACACATATTTGTTTTAACATCTGTGCTTTCGTATGCAATCACAGTATCAACATATACAGGCACCGTATCAGACGGCAAGCAATAGTAATTTATATTATATTTTGACACATCAGCAAATCTAGCCACCAATGTTTTATCTGAATTAAAGTTATACGTATGTATCATATATGGTTTAACCTGTACTCCATCTGCATACCAACCTGCGAATCGCATATTGCTTGGAACATTACACCCACCCGCATTTGCAGGAACCGTGTACCAATAACCACTTTTTAATTTATACGAACGCGGTGGAACACCACCAACATCACCACACGAATACGACAAAGTATAACCAGTCGCACAAACACGATATCCACCCGTATTTTTTACTGCATGATATTGACGACCATCTGGTAATAAAAAGTTCAGTCCACCACCCCGTCCAGAAGCCAAGCCAACATAACAAATCTGATTATTTTCTGTTTGAATATTTAACGCAGGTATGGTTCCACGATCTTTCAATAAATTAAATGATAAATCTGATCCAAAATGAATTTTTTGATTTTGCGCACTGCATAACTGCAAACACTGTTTACCACCCGCCAATGTATATCCCGAATCACAAACAGCACAAACATCACCCACATCTGCATCCGAGCAATCAGATACTGTATATAATTCAACCATACCATCTGGACATTGTTCACTGCTGGGAATAACAAGATGATTAGAATCTATGGTAAATTCAGAATAATTTTCTGGACACGTCGCAGCAAATGCCATAAAAGGCAACAGAAACGACACAAAAACCGCTAAAACCTGTTTTAACATACCACCCACATTTCAACTTATATTAAAACTAGCAAATTTTAACGAACAAAATCAACTCAAAAATACCGATGCAAACTTTCACCATTTTGCGCCAGCCAACGCTTTGCACGTTCTGTGCCACCGCCATATAATTCACGAACAGTTGCCCAAAATTCAGGTGAATGATTCATATGTCTTGTATGTGCCAATTCATGCATCACAACATAGCGCATAACATCCACGGGTGCAAAAGCCAAACGCCATGAAAAAGACATAGTACCTGTACTGGAACAACTGCCCCAACGACTGGTTGTATCACGCAATGTAATACGCTTTGGATGAAATTCACGTGACACTAAACGAATCATATTTTTTACTTCTTGTAAAAATTCAGCCTTGATGTAGTCACGCACACGACGTTCAAACATATCTATATCCCCACCAATATACAAAACAAAATTATCCGCATCAAAGCGATTCGCACGCATTGTGGAATCATGCAACAGTTTAACTTTCCGCCCTATAAATTCAATTTCATCGCCTGGTTTTATTTTTACTTTTACAGGACACTTTTGAAACACACATTCTAACCATCGCTGTTTAGACCGTAAAAACCGAATCGCAGCCCCAACAGACACCAGCCAAGGTTTAGATATATGTATTTCACGCTTCGGTGTAAATTTAGGCCGCAATGTAATATTACGCAAACCGCGACGTGTTGTAATTATAACAAGGATTTCTTCGCCAGATGACAAAGTAAAAATATAATCCGACATTTATTTAATCTTATCTTTTATATCACAAACAATTGCATCAACATTAAACCCAAGACCTTCGTAAACCTGTTCGCCATTTCCAGACATTCCAAATCTATCAATCCCAACAACAGCATCTGCAAATTCAAACCATGGTGCAGATGCAGCAGCTTCTATGGCAACGACAAAACCACGTAAAATTTGCTTTTTATATTCAATATCTTGCATACGAAAATCAGACACAGACGGCACAGAAACAACCTGAACAAAATCACCTAATTTTTCTGCAACACGAACAGCCAAAGAGACTTCGGCACCTGTAGCCAATATTGTAACTTTTGGTTTATTTTTTGCACTATGAATTATATATGCACCACGTGATAAATCTGCCCCCAATGGCGTTTTAACCAAATACACCATTTGACGCGACAGAACAATACATGACGGTTTATTTTTTTCTGTTAACGCACGACGCCATGCATACATAATCTCTGTTAAATTAGCAGGACGAAATACATTTAACCCTGGTATCATACGCAGTGATGGCAGCTGTTCAATTGGTTGATGTGTTGGTCCATCTTCTCCAACAGCAATACTGTCATGTGTAAACACATACACCACAGGCAAACTAGACATTGCAGACAAACGAATCGCAGGTCGCATATAATCACTAAACACTAAAAATGTTGAACCATAAACACGCATCCCACACGCAGCCATCCCGTTCATAATCGCAGCCATCGCATGTTCACGCACACCATAATTTATATAATTTCCGCCAAAATCATTTGGCATAATATCATGAGATGCAGAAACCTTAACATTTGTACTGCCCCCCAAATCCGCACTGCCACCAATGATTTTAACACCCGCCTTTAACAATTCATTCAAATAAATACCAGACAGTTCACGCAAAGACATCGCATCACCAACACGTGGCACAGAAACATTTGGTAATTCTTGATTTACATTACAATCAAATACAGGTCTTTGAAGTTCTGCGACCTTGGCCCATAACTTTTCGCCCTGAACAGATATATTCTGTTGCACCAATTGCATTAATTCCGAATCGCTTAACGCAAATCCATGCGCTTTGTTTGTACCAGCTAAACTAGAACCATGTCCTATCTCTGTTTTACATTGAATAAACACAGGCTTATCAGATTTTTTTGCATTTACCAACGCACGATTCAAGCGCACAAAATCATTACCATCAACAGATATTACATGCCAACCAGAAGCCAACATACGCTGTGGAACATCAATATCATTCTGCGCCACGCCATCGATACTAACACCATTATCAGCCCATAATAAAACCAAGTTATTTAATTTATAACGACCTGCAAAAGAAATAGATTCTGATGCAACACCTTCCATTAAATCGCCATCAGAACACAAACAATACACAACCGAATCGGTTTTGTTTATTTTTTCAGCCATCGCCATTCCGACAGCATTTCCAACCCCCTGTCCCAACGGACCTGTTGTTGCATCAACACCATCAATTCCACACTCCGGATGTCCAGGTAATCCGCCAATTTTACGAAATGTATCTAAATCACCAACATCATATCCAGCCAACTTTAATACAGCATATAATAACGCACTACCATGACCAGCAGACAAAACAAACCTGTCACGTCCACGACGTAAGAAATTTGCATAAATAACTGTAATAATATCTGCACACCCCAAAACAATCCCAACATGCCCACTGTGCGCCATACGCAGCGCATGCAACGCATACGCCCGCACATCACAAGCCATTTCTTTTAAGTCTTTGGAATTATAGTTCATGTATGATATTATATCATAAAAAGGGAATATATAAAAATGTTAAAAATATGGACTGACGGCAGTTGTCTTGGGAATCCCGGTCCAGGCGGATGGGGATTTATTGCCACAGACGGCAAAAACACCGCTGAACGCAGTGGTGGCGAACAAAACACAACAAATAATCGCATGGAATTAATGGCCGTTATACGCGCATTAAATGCCGCAAAAAAGCACGATGAACTAGAAATCCACACAGACAGTCAATATGTAAAAAACGGCATGTTACAGTGGATAAAAAACTGGAAAAAGAACAACTGGCGCACAGCAGATAAAAAACCAGTAAAAAACCAAGACTTGTGGCAAGAATTAGATACCCTTGCATCAACAAAACAAATACATTGGTATTGGGTACGCGGTCATAATGGCGACGAAATGAACGAACGCGTTGACGTACTGGCACGCACTGCAGCAGAAAGCCTAAAATAAAATTATATTTATTATACTAATACAAAACAAATCCCGCAATTGCGGGATTTTTATTAATTCACACTATCATCATATACAGAATATACTTTGCCTTGATGTTTTATTTTTAATGTCTTAGTTGCACCATTACTAATTTTTCTGTCACCAACAACCATATTACCAAAGTACACAACATTACCTATCTTTACATGCAACGATACATCTGTCTTTTCTGTACTACGCAAATACAGCTTTTCACCATCAACATGCAAGATACGTCCACAATCCCCTGCTTCGTCTGCGCCGGCACCATATCCAATTGTCGTTAATCCTGATGAACAAGTATTCAATTTAGAAACACTACCATAATTCACAGAATGTGCCGCACTCCAATTACCATTACCCACATTTACACATGCCTGCTTTGCATCTTTGACATACGAACCACCCGCACATGAAATCTGACACGCTGTAATATCTACAGATTTTTCTGCACTGTTTGGATACAGTGATGGACAATCATATCTACCATATTCATCCATATATTCAGCGGATGAACATAACGGACGATTATTAACAGAATATCCTGGACAATATGAGCCCACAGGACAAGGTTCTGCATTTGCATGAATTATATATGTTCCTGTATCGCAATAATTGCTGAATTTATCTTTTTGATAATAACCGGCATTCAACATTTGATAATATTTATGACCATCCTTATCGTATTTACCAGATTCTGTATTATATAACACACTTTCAAGTGCAAAGTAACCCGCTTTATTCGCAAATCCATATGTTGCACGACATTCCCCGATAGATTTAAGTCCTTCTAACCCCTGTATATTTTTAGTACTATCTAAGCGTGGCGTTCCGCCACCATCTACTGGATAAGAAGACTGCGGTATTTGTTTGTCTGCCAAACGAACGTCCGGACACGCACTGATACCTTGGTCTGAGTTTGCATTATATGTATATGTACCACCAATACAATATGAAGATAATCCTGTATCTGTACCTGGATAAACCTTTGGACACGTTGCGCAATCCGATGTTGTTGTACCACCAGCCTTCAAATATTTACCAGCAGGACATGTTACAGATTTTATTGTCCATTTTGCTGTAAACGTTTTATTCGCTGTGTATTGCCATTTGAATCCAGTACCTGCTGCATGCGTTACAGTTGTGCCCGAATTATCAGTCGTTGTCCAACCCGCAAAATTATAACCTGTCTTGGTACATGTATTAGCACTTGGTGTAAAGGTAATATCATATGTTGCAGTTGCATTGCTTGGCGCTGTACCTGTCGCACCAGTACCACATGCATATGTTACTGTGTATGTATTTGCAGTCCACTGGGCGTACAGGGTTATATCTTCCAATAATGTTGATATAGACGCTTTGTCTGCATATGTTGTGCCACTGCCATCAGATTTTGTATTCCAATTCTTGAACGTATATCCGGTGCGGGTAAATGCGTTTGTTCTCAGATTCTGGGCAACATCATACGTAAATGTCTGAGATGACATTTCACCACTGCCACCATTCTTATTAAACGTTACGGTGCGTTCTACAGGTGTCCACTTAATATACATTGGTACCCCACCATACGAAACATTATACAAATTACTTGTAATTGGTTTCATATCAGAATCATAATAATAGCTCTCTCCAGATGGATATGTGTTATAAATACCTGCAAAGGTATATCCTGTCTTGGTTGGCTTTGACAATGATATTGTTGGAACAACACTATCATATATTGCGTTTATGGTCGTAAATACTGCTTCTGAATTTTCTTCCATATAAATTGTTACGT
>JAZOTB010000034.1:0-29124 GCA_045657405.1 Candidatus Enterousia sp. | reverse complement strand
CAGAGGTTCAGACTCCCTCCTACATTCTCTCTCCTCTGGACTCTGGGCCCCAAGATTTAGTTTAGAGTGTCCAATTTCTTTTTCTCCTTTCCTTCCTTTCGGGACACTCGGAAATACCGCCGGCGACGGCGGTGTTTTTTTTGCAAAACATGGATTATAAGACCTTAGGTTCCGTGGTCAGGCCACAGGATAACAAATGTGTGTGAATAAGCACTAAATTGTGAACAGTTTATTCTTCATTTCCTATCCAGTATAATGTGACATTTTCCGGTATCGTATAATTAACATTTTGGCCCATTTCATCTGTCAATGTTATTATACCATCTATACCATTCAAATAACATTGTTTTTTTTCGGTTGAACCGGGTGCAGATGTAAATAACGTCGGACATGTTTCACAACATTTTTGACCGTCCGACGCATCAGTACACCCCGTAATATCCTCGTCTGAACAAAAACATCCTGCGGCACACCCCAGCCATTGTGCATATAATGTAACAGAGCCGGTACCGGTTGTTATATTGTCTGTACTTTCGTCAGCAAAATCATCTCCGTTACTTCCACCATCTTTGTGGGTATTCCAACCTATGAAAACCAGATAACCGCACTCAAAATTGTTTTTTGTTAATGCTTTTCCGTCACCATATTCACGGTCAATCTGAGGTTCCATAGAACCAGATAGCTTTAGACCTTCTTGTGTACAATTACCATCAAAATAAACTTTATATGTGTTTACCGACCATTTTGCAAACAATGTTGTATCTCTGGGAATGTCCCATGTATTAGCAGATGTTCCATCTGCCCCATAGTACGGTCTTCCCCCGCCGTTTCTTTCTGTATAATATCCTTGGAAAGTGTACCCTGTTTTTTGTGGGACCGTAATATTACGCATCTCGCTATCATAGGTTGCAGATATAGATTCCGTCCCTGCAGAATCTGCACCTTGGTTATCCAATGTTACTGTGTATGTATTTGCAGTCCACTGGGCGTACATATCTGCATCATAGGTTCGTTGCCACGTGTACCCATTTTCTTTGTTATCAATAAATTTACCATTTTCATTAAAATACATTGTGGCCTTAGAATCTTGTGCTGCACTGTATCCATCAAAAGTATATCCAGTACGTTTTGGTTTTTCGTTTGCTGTTAAATCCACAGGAACAGAATCATAAGCCACATCAGTTCGGATTTCTTGGTTTCCTCCATTTGTAAAACTCGCCTTATTTCCATTTGCTTTAAATGTAAATTTAAACTTACGGGGTTTACAATCTGACAAAGTACCTATTGGATTTCCTGCGGAACCACCAGTCCAATCATATCCGGAACTGGTGGTACCGGATGTATCTGCATCCCCATTGATACTATATCCTGATTGGCAAACTGTTTTGAATTTGCATTTATTTTGACCGACCGCATCGCTTTTGATGGTTGTACCAGTTACTTCACAAGATTTAACGTGTGCGGGTAATTCTTTATTTGATGAACACTGACACTGTACATGTTTGGCTGTAAAATCTGTAGCACTAGACACAAGTGTCGCTGTCATATTTGACATAAAGTTTCCAGCACTGTCAATCCTTTTGGTATCGTCATAATAAAACCCATCGAATACTTTTCCTTTAACAATTGGAATTGTTGTCAATTTAGTTATTGCTGTTGATGATCCCATATTTTCAAACGTTGTACCATGTGGGTAATAACCATGACTATACAACAGGGTTAATAACGTTGGGTCCAAATCCTGCAAACAAGACGTCTCATCAGAACAATCATCATCTCTTAATGTGATAGTAATGGCATCGGGCGCCCAGCATGCATAAAGTGTTGTATCTTCTGCTATTTCCTCGTATATAATATTTTTTGTGCTCATGCTCCCTGTTGAATCTATGTATTGTGTACCACTACCACCAGCCTCCGTCCAATAACCACAAAAGACATATCCTTTTCTTGATGGTATAGTAATTTTGGTACCGTCTGTTGTTCCAGGAATACATGCACTTAATTCACTGTCGGTATAATAATAACAAGTATTTTTGGTTTCATACTGATAAAAAAACTCTGTTGTTCCTCCGCTACCTGAAGCTGCCCCCTGGTTATCTAAAGCAACCCTGTACGTATTTGGTGTCCAATGGGCATACATAGTTGCATCATAGTCTCGTTGCCACTTTTTCTCATTTTCACTGTTATCAACAAATTCACCATCGGCATTAAAATACATTGTGCCATTATCTCCTTTTGCTGCAGTGTATCCAGTAAAAGTATATCCAGTACGTCGTGGTTTTTCGTTGTCTGTTAAATCACCAGGAAAAGAATCATAAGCCACACTAGTTCGGCTTTCTTCGCTGGCTCCATTTGGAAAACTCGCATCAATTGCATTTGCTTTAAATGTAAAATTAAACGTACGGGGTTTACAATCTATTGTATTGCTGGCGTTGGTACCACTTGCGGTCCAATTGTAATAATTGGTACCAACCCCCTGTGTGTCGTCCCTACCACCACCTATACTATATCCCGTATTACATTTTGTTTGATATTCGCATTTATTTTCTGTAGTTGTACCAGTTGCAGTACATTCACTTACATGAGAGCCACTGCTGCATGTACAATCATCGTACTGTGCATCGAATCTATAACTGCCTGATGGAAATAGCGTAGCTGTCATATTTGACGTAAAGCTTCCAGCCTTGTTAATCATTTGAGTACCGTCATAATAAAACCCTTTAAATACCTTTCCACTAACAATTGGAATTGTTGTTATTTTTATTATACGTTGCAACGACGATGATGATGAGTCACCTTCTTTATACCATCCGGTACCATATTTTAATTCTATTTTGCTTGGTGATACATTTTGTTCTAATTTATAACTGCCGGGACTTAATATTACTGGGATAACATTTGGTTCCCATTTGACCTTTAGTGTTGTATTTCCTGCAATATCCCATGTTTTGCTGGTATAATTCTTGTCATAATAATCTATGCTCCCCGAGCCCTCTGTACCAATCCCATTAAATGTATATCCGGCTTTAGATAACCGACAATTCTCAGTTATAGCTGGCAGAGAATAATCATATCGTGCCGTTATCGTTCCAGAGTAAGTTGACACCCAAGACCATTGACCCGGAGTTTCATATATCATAAATCCGGGGTTTTCTTGCAGTTCTATTTGACAAGTTGCCCAATCCTTTGGTTTACCACCATCAAAATCCCATGTAATCGTATATTTATTTGGTGTCCAACATGCGTACAAATTGACAGTAGCGCCATCTGTTGATGCAAGTTTGTTTATAGTGCTGTCAGATGTGTAATCTGTACCGGTACAATCTTGCTTTGTATTCCAACTAGACAATGTCCAACCCGTCAAACTATATCTGCTCGGAAACAATTTATCTTTTATATTTTCTGTATATGTTATATTTGTTATATCATAATAACTAGGAATATTGATTTGTATCATATTATTAACTGTATATACAACATTTTTTGTTGCATTGTTGGGCTTATTAAGATTAAGACGTACTTTGTACGTATTCACGACACAGCAATCTGTATAAAATATAATATCAGGACATTCATCATGGTATCCTGTGTTACATGAAGCAGTATATTTGCATGGTTCATACGCTTCGTATTCTGTGTCATAATGATAGGTGGTTGCCTTTGGTGTAAATGTACCAGCACTTGTTGTTTGTACAGTACATTTAACATAACAACTTGTAATTGCCTTAGCAGGGTTATCAACAAATACTGTACGATTATCTTCATCAGTATCAGGTGGACAATCTTGCCGTCCAAAATTATCAGGTATCGCATTATTATACGTTTTCTTTTGTGTACCATCGCAATATCCAACAGTTAACATCCCACTGTTACACTCAACTTCAGTACCGGTGGATGTACTGTATCGATATCCAGCTGCGGGTTGATAATAACAATCTGTTTTATCTTTGCTACCAGCGTCACTTTTCGTATGTTTAGTGCCCAATGAAGAACAAAGTTTATGTGTTGAACTGCCGGCAACGCAATAAGAGTTAGCTGGACAATTTGTTGGTGTTGTAGTCGCTGAACTTGGGCAATAGCTTCCAGCCGGGCACTTATAATTTGTCAGCGATGATATCCCTTCGGCATCACAATAATATCCGGCGGGGCATGCTGCTGCTGCTGTTCTTTGTGTTCCGGGACAATAATAGTATTTTGGACAAATCCTTGATGAATGCAAATTTGCTGTATCACAATAAGTTCCCGCAGGACAAGGTGTTGGTGCAAAACTACCTTCGGGACAATAGTATCCTTTGCCACAATTTTCCATTGTTCTGCTAGCAACTTCATTTGAAGGACAATAATAACCTGCTTGACATGGACGACAACGATCTGCGCCAGAATCATACCAATTACAACCCGCCTGTCCATTACAATTCTTTGCTACCGTACGAGTACATACATGAACAGAATCGGTTGCTGAACTTCCATACTGTTCCTTAGCTTCAGCCATAGAATTATATACACAGCAATAACTATTATTTGCATCAATAGGAATATCTTTACTTGATGCACTGACAGATACGGGGGCTTGCACGCAGATTATCAGCGTAAATGCAGATATTATTATTCTTAAAAATTTTGTTGTATTGCGCACGCAATCCCCCCAATTAATTTCTTTTTCTTAATCCAAAGTGTAGAAAAATTTTATATATATGCGCAACTAAAAAATTTTATTTTTTTACCTTTTTTTATCCTATGCAAAATGCATTTTTTTCATTTGATATATGACCTTGGGTCACGTGGTCAAGCCACGGGATGACGGTTTTTTGTGCATGTTTTGTAAGTATACTACGAAATAACAGTGATAAATCTTTCTTTGTCATTCTGGGGCTTGACCCCAGAACCTAGGTTTTTTGTGCGCATGCGCACTCATTTGATATATGACCTGGGTCCCGTGGTCAAGCCACGGGATGACGGAGGAAGGTTTCTCTTTCTTGATATATGATGACGATGCTATAATAAATTATTCAAATCATAATATAAATCACGCCAATCTGGATTAAATTTTTCAATCAAATCTTTTTTCCAATTTCGTTTCCATTCTTTTAGACGTTTTTCGTGTTTTATCGCCGCTTTTGCATCATCAAATCTTTCAAAATAAACCAATTTATTTACGTTATATCTGCTGGTAAATCCAGGGGTTAAATGATTTTTATGTTCATATATTCTTTGGGGTAAATTACTTGTAATTCCAATATACAAGGTACCATTGCGATTACTTGCTAATATATAAACGTAAAAGAATTTTTGATAACTTAACATGTTTAATATGATATATGACCTGGGTCCCGTGGTCAAGCCACGGGATGACGGTTTTTTGTGCATGTTTTGTAAGTATACTACGAAATAACAGTGATAAATCTTTCTTTGTCATTCTGGGGCTTGACCCCAGAACCTAGGTTTTTGTGCGCATGCGCACTCATTTGATATATGACCTGGGTCCCGTGGTCAAGCCACGGGATGACGGTTTTTTGTGCGCCTGCGCACGATTTTCTACATAAAACTAATTGGATTAACGTCAATTTTTACACGTATGTTTACAGGCTGTTTCACACTGGTTAACCATCGGGATACAATCGGTTGTAAATTCGCATTGCGCCCGCCCGCAACCAAAAAACGCATGCGATACCAATTCCTGATTTGATATATCTGGGCAGTTATCGGCCCCATTATCTTGGCACCTTGCAATTTTGGCGCAGCATCACGCAACGCATTACAATATGCATGCAAAACTTGTTCACGCTGACCTTCTATGATTACGGCAATTAACTGACCATACGGTGGCATGTTTGCAACACGACGAGCAGACATGTCTGACTGCATAAAACTGTCCCTGTCGTTGTTGCAAATCGCAGTCAGCACAGGATGTAATGGCTGGTACGTCTGTAACAATACACGACCTGCATATTCGCCACGACCTGCACGACCAGATACTTGAAACAACTGTTGAAATGTATGTTCGCCTGCACGAAAATCTGTGCCAAATAATCCCATGTCACTGTCCACAACACCAACCAATGTTAAATTCGGAAAATGATGACCCTTGGCCAAAATCTGGGTGCCAATAACAATGTCTATGGCACCCTGTTCTAGGCCGGTAACTAAACGCTCTAGTGATTGGCGCGATGTGATAATATCACTGGAAACCAAGGCCGTGCATGCAGATGGAAAACGAATATTTACTTCCTGTTCTATCTTTTCCAGACCAACACCACGCATTGATACGTCACCACCACAGTCTGGACACGTCTGTGGCATAGGTGCAGTCCGACCGCATATATGACACAACATTTTTCCAATACGCTTGTGATACGTCATGCCAACACTGCATTCCGGACAAACAGATGTCCATCCACACTTCTTGCACTGGGTAAGTGGTGCAAAACCACGACGATTAATAAATAACATTACCTGATGACCATCTGATAACGTCTGGGAAATCGCATCGCATAATGGCTGGGATAAAAATCCAGTCTGGGGTGCACCATCTATCACGTATGACTCTGGCCGATGTTCACGTAAATCAATCATCGTTATGTCCGGTAAATGCGCACCACCATACCGTGATGTTAATCTTAACTGAATATACTTGCCCAAACTTACATTTTCCAATGTTTCCGCAGATGGAGTCGCACTGGCTAATACCACAGGAATACCAGATATCTTGGCGCGTAATATCGCCATGTCACGCGCGTGGTAATTACCCATATCTTCTTGCTTGTACGATGTGTCATGTTCTTCGTCAATAACAATCAGACCTAAATCCTGCCATGGTAAAAATAACGCACTGCGAGTGCCAACAACCATCTTTATCGTGCCATCTAAAACACCATGCCATATCTGACGACGACGCGCAGATGTTAAATTGCTGTGCCAGACAACAGGATTTTCACCAAAACGACTTTTGAAACGAGACATAAACTGAGCCGTTAATGCAATTTCTGGCATCATTAATAAAACAGAACGACCCATGCTGTACGCACGCCACGCAGAATCAAAATAAACCTGGGTCTTGCCACTGCCTGTTATGCCGTCAAGCAAATGCACAGAAAAACCACCAGATGATACAGATTTACCAATCGTGTCCGCAGCCGCCTGTTGCTGGGCGTTCAATGTTATATTCCCACAATCACAATATGTGTGTGTAAACGCATTGCGTGAACATACCTGTTCGCCAGCGGACAATAATGTACCGTTCTTGATAAGACCGCGAACCACAGCAGAACTGACATGCGCAATATTCTGGATGTCTGATATGGTCATCGCATCGTTATCATTTGATGCAAATGCATCAGAAACTGCCAACCTGTTCGCAGTCATACGACATGTCGCATCATTATTATACGAATACAACGGTTCCATACGCGGTGGACAAAATGCATCTGGAATATTTACAATCAAACGCAGTACCATGCCCATCGGTATCAATGTCCATTCAGACATACGCTGAATCCACTGTAAATCTGCAATATTTAGTTTGTATGAAAATATGTCTGATATATTTTTTATCTTGGATTCTGGTAAACCACTGTCCCCAATGCCCCATATCACACCAATACATGGCCGATTCATAATGTTTACACGAACAAATGTACCAATGTCCGCAGGCGCAGTCAGCCGATAATCATAACCAGCATTAGGAATATTAGCAACCAAGACTTTGACAATTGTGCCCGCATTAAACATGATTTATAAATTAGACTGTTTTGAATAAAAATTCAATACGATTTATCAAATGATAAATAAACAAAATTATCTATACAACCTGTTGACAAAGTGCTTTTTTGTATTATAATAGTATGAGTAATCAATCATAGGGATACATTATGAGTAAAAGAGAACGTACAACCGAAGAAAAATCAACATACCTGTATATCAGACAAGAAATTAACAATTTTGTTGTTCTGGAATATGGCTATTATTACCTTAAACCAGGTCAAGATAAAGCACACTGGCTTAGCATTATGCCATACAAACCAGAACTGATTGAAAGTCTGTTAACAAAAATTACAGAAATTATAAACCATAAATTGAAAAATAAAAATCCTGTGTTCATGACACACGTTATAACAGATATCGCATATTACTTGTCTGAATACGCAATTAAAAATCCAGACAGTATAAATCGTAACCAAACAGCAAAAGAACTTAAACAAAAATTAGTGGCTAGAAATGCTGTGTTGCAGGGTAAATTCAAGATAACTGAAGAAGAAAAAGCTGCTCGCAAAAAAGAAAAACAAATAAAAGCAAAACGTATTCATACCCAAGTAAACGATATGTTCCGCGAAGTGCAAAATGATCATAAATATCACTGGGGCAGATAAATAATTTAACAAGGATACAAAATGTCACAAAACCGTAAAACAGCTGCTGATAAAGAATGCGGAAAATTCGCACAAGAAGTAAACGAATACATGTTTCGTGAACATGGTTTTCTGTTCCTAAAACCTAATGAACACAAAGGCGAATGGCGTCAAAAAATTCCATACAATTCAACAATAGAAGCAGAACTGATAAAATTTGCAGCAGAATACATCAATATGCGTGTATCAAATCCGCAGCTGGCAAAATTGCCGACATTTTTGACTAAATTGGTTTCACTGATGGCTGATTACTTGGCAAAATATATTGTAAAAAATCCAGAATACAAATGTCGCGACCAAGCAACACGTGCATTAATAGAAATACTGACTAAGAAAAGCAGAATTTTAACACCTGTTGTTCTGGACAATGAAACAAAGAAAAAACGCGATAGAATTATTGCAGCACAAGCAAAATGCAAACATAAACAAGTAATGAATATGTTTGATGGCTTTGGTCTGTCTGTTCGTTGCAAACAGTTATAAAAAATAACTATAAAACTAAATCAACATCCGCATCGTCACCGGTGCGGTTTATTATTATGTCTGAATTAAACTGGGTACGAAACCACGTACGTTGACGCTTTGCATACTGATTGGTCTTGTTTATCCAGTCAGACACACAATCTTCTTGCGATTTTTCACCGCGCAGATATGCACATAACTGCATCGCACCAATTGCACGCGTTTCATCTAAATTGTTATCAATTATATTTTGCGCCTCTTGCAATGCGCCACCAGACAACATTTGCGGAATCCTTGCGGCAATACGTTCACGCAAAACTTCTGAATCAGGGTTTATCAGCACACAATACGCACCTGGAACAACAGCCCCAGAACGTGGAGCGCTTTGAAATTCAGATAAATGACGACCCGTTTCAAAAAACACCTCTAATGCACGCGCTATACGCTGGGGGTCTGTTGCAGAAAAATCAGATGGCAACAAATTACGCGCTGCAACAATATCACTTGCAACCAAACTGCGCGCACGATTACGCGAATCCAGACTAACGTCTGGCATTGGCGAAATACCATGTATCAATGCGTTTATATAATAACCTGTACCACCAACAAAAATAGGAATCTGACCCGCAGCAATTGCATTATCATATTCTGTGCGTGCTATTTTTAGATAATCTGCAACACTGATTTGTTCTGATAATGGCAATACGGAAAACAAGCGATATGGCACACCATCAATGCTATTAGACAAGACATGTCCTGCGAATGGACTGGCAGAGATATTTTCAATTCCCTGATAAATCTGAACACTGTCACAATTTATGATTACACCGCCAACTTCACGCGCTAAACGATGGGCAAAACTTGATTTGCCAGATGCTGTTGGACCAGTGATAATATACGCCTTGTTATTCATCATGGGTTATTATAGTGTTTGATTGACGATTGTAAATAAAATATTGTAATTGTAAAAATTATGGTGCTATGATATCCACATGTCCAATTGATAAATAAACGAAAGGAAAAAGATATGTCAAAAGTAAGAGTTGCAATTAACGGTTTCGGTCGTATTGGTCGCTTGGTATTGCGTGCCGCACTGGAATCCGGGCGTGAAGATATTGAATTTGTTGCAGTAAATGATTTGGCACCTGCTGAACAGAATGCGTATTTATTAAAGTACGATTCTGTACATGGTAATTTGCCAATGGATGTAAAATTAGAAGGCGACTATATTATCGCAGGCAATCAGAAAATTAAGTGCTTGTCCGAACGCAATCCTGAAAATTTACCTTGGGGAGAAATGAATATTGATATCGTTATGGAATGCACAGGCATCTTTACCGCTGCAGACAAAGCACGCGTTCATCTGGATGCAGGCGCAAAGCGCGTATTAGTATCTGCACCATCTGCGGGCGCAGACAAAACAATCGTATATGGCGTTAACCAAGACACATTAACATCCGATGATTTAATCGTTTCAAACGCATCTTGTACAACAAACTGCTTGGCACCTGTGGTCAAGGTATTAAACGATACATTTGGTGTTGTATCTGGCTGGATGACAACTGTACACGCATATACTGGTGACCAACAGTTGCTGGATAAAAATCACAAAGATTTCCGTCGCGCACGCGCAGCAAACCTGTCTATGATTCCAACCAGCACTGGCGCAGCCAAGGCAATTGGTTTAGTATTACCAGAATTGGCAGGTAAACTGGACGGTATGGCAATTCGCGTTCCAACACCAGACGTATCTGTGGTTGAATTGGTTGCGAATTTGGCAAATGATGCAACTGTTGAAGCAGTAAACAATGCTATGAAAGCTGCACAATCTGCAACATTTGGTTACAACGATTTGCCATTGGTATCAATTGACTTTACACACGATGCACACAGTTCTGTATTTGATGCCGGCCAAACCAAGGTTTTAGGCGACAAACTGGTACACGTAACTGCATGGTATGATAACGAATGGGGATTCTCTAATCGTATGTGTGATACAGCCGTTGCGATGGGCAAATTGATATAAAAAAATCCCCCAAACGGGGGATTTTTAATTTATGAAAAAAAATGCTTGCAATTATTTTTCAGACAATATATTATATGCAGTGCTTTAAGGGGTTGTAGCTCAGCTGGTTAGAGCGTCTGCCTGTCACGCAGAAGGTCGCGGGTTCGAGCCCCGTCAATCCCGCCAGCTATTCACACCGTCGTTATGACGGTGTTTTTTTTCATAAAGTCGTAATATTTATATTATTTAATTAAAAGCTAATTTTTCACGCATTTCTTTTGATTTTTATCATACTTATATCCAATCAAACAAAAACCGCATCTATACTGCAGGGTTGTTTCGTGATATAAATCTTTTGGTTGACCTTGCCACTCATATCCATTCAAACATGTCGCCAAATCCAGATATAACTTATCTGTATACCCATTCCCATCATATGTATTTGCGCATATTATCCCGTCACTAAAGCTAAGCAAGTCACACTGATACCCTGTTTCTTTTTCTGTCGGGATAGGCAAAGTTGTGATAACGTTTGTGCAATCTGCATCACTGTATGCCGTTGGATTGCCTTGCTTGATATAAATCTTAGGGACTTGACCAACACAGTCATAATCATTACAGGATAATGTAAGTTTTAGACAATCTTTGACACAACCTGCACCATCATTATACACAGAACCGGATGGACACGTACAAGAATTATCATCAGCGTTCCAGTTTCCAGAAACACTGCCAGTAAATTCGCATTCGTAAAATTTTTTATTTATACAACTACCCTTGCGCCACTTGTCATCAAGCATATAACCATCTGGACAAGAGCATTGTTTTGAATCCGTATTCCATACACCTGCAACACGATAAAATTCAGCAGGTATTTCACAATAAAATTTTTCACGCAAAACACATCTGCCATCTGAATCTTCAACAGTATTTGATGGGCATATACACTCTTTACGCTCGCTGTTCCATACCCTAGCGAACATATCGGGTTCCGTTGGTTGATTTCCACAATAATCAACATCATCTTGCGTATCTGGTATAGATGTATTTTGTTCATTTACATCATCAACAGCACTAACATCATCGGACATAACACAATCTATGTATTCTTGAGGATTTACAAGAATCCAACACTGTTCTTCTAATGGTGCACTAACACCACCATGACCATATAACATTACACTTTTACTTATCTGTACACAATACGACGAACAGGGATAAAATAAATAAATAAAAAAATAAATAAATTTTACCCTCATACGCACCAAACCCTTGACTGGATATTAATACAAAAAACTATATATTACAATCCATTTTTTCTTGTTTATTATTATAAAAATTGGATTATAATATCCATATACTTTTAACCCAAAAGGAGAAAATATGAAATTCAAATTTATTGCAACGTGTATTTGCGCACTGACATTAGCCGCGTGTGGTGATAATGGTCAAAATCCAGAGTTGTTAAAGGGAGTAAACTTTGTATCTGCCCAGCCTGGGGCCGACATTACATTATCTTTTGATCCAACAGAAATGCGTGTATATGGCGGTGTCGTAAACAGATACAACGGTGCATATACTGCAGATGGCGACAAAATTAAATTTGATGGCTTTGCATCAACAATGATGCTGGGCGCACCAGAAGCCATGGAAACAGAAACAGAATATTTTCAGTTTATGCCAACAGTTGAAACATACGAATACAGCGACGGCAAACTGACACTGATTGGTGAAAACGGCAAAGAAATCGTCTTTGTTCAGGTTGAAGAACAGCCAATTGAAAACGCGACGAAATAAAATCGTTGATAAACACTTGACAACGGTCATCAGACCAGTTATAATTTGCCAGCGTTCAAAATGAACATGGCAGTTTTGGCCCCATCGTCTAGAGGCCTAGGACACCGCCCTTTCAAGGCGAGAACACCGGTTCGAATCCGGTTGGGGCTGCCAAAAATCAAAAACACCCGTTTGGGTGTTTTTTTGATTGGATTTCCAATACTTTCACAAGTTCGTAAGTTAGGCGGTATAAACAGCCACCGTTTTACAGATTTACAAACTTTTTATAAAAAAAGGTTAGAAATCTAACCTTTTCCTTAGTTCGTATTTGTTGTGGGTATTTGAATTATTTTTCCAATATCTTTTCAAGAATATATATGTGCATCCATTCATTATCAATTATTGCGACATCGTGTTTAATACCGACAATCTGATAACCATGTTTTAACAAATTATTTAATGAACGAACATTCTTGTGTAAAACCTCTGCATAAAGTTTATGAACACCGTTTTCGCGTGCCCACTTTTCAACCATAGTTTTTAATTTCCCACCAAGCCCTTGGGATGTATATTTATCCAGAATAATACTGCCAGTTTCGCCTGTTAAACCACGAAGTTTAGGGTTGTCTGGTGCAATTCTTGTAATTGTGGATTCACCAATCAGGTTATCGCCATCCCAAGCACCCAAAAACAAATTATTTGGATTGTCATACATAGCCACAGAAGATTCTTTGTTCTTTTTGGGTTGTCCAAGATATTGACTTGTGTATTTTACACTGGGGTCACGAACAAATTTATCAAAGAATTTCATCATAGCGTCATAATCAGTTCCACGAATACGACGAATAGTGACAACTTTACCGTTTTTTAATTTGAATTTAATAGCACGGTTCATGATATTTCCTTTATCATCGTTCAAGAATGATTATATCACAAAATCTGCAGAAATGTTTTAATATCTTTTCCAAACAACAACAAATCACGAATAAAATCAACTCGTGAATTGCACTGTATGTTTTAATATTGCTTTTTTGTGCGATTTATGGTACAATAATCAGCATGTTTAGACGGCATTTTGCCGTCTTTTTTTTATTTAACAAAAGGAGTTATAAATGGAACCTACTTATGTATCCGCATTTCCAGGGATTGGTACAACCAGAATGTATGTTGGAAACGATGGAAACATATACGAATTTAGTGGTGGCAGCAGAGCTTGGCGTAATAACAACCCTGGTAATCTGGAAGATGGAAAATTCGCACGCAACAATGGTGCAATAGGAACAGACGGCAGGTTTGCTATATTTCCAGATACTGTGACAGGTTTTAATGCCATGGCTAGTTTGCTGGCAACAAATTCGTATCAAAAACTAACTATAGAAGGCGCAATAAACAGATATGCACCACCAAATGAAAATAATGTTGAAAATTACTTAAAATCTATTGAAAGACAAACTGGCTTTCCGCGCTCAACACCGATGAATAACCTTTCAAAAGATAATCTGTTAAACCTAGCAAAAGCGATGGCTAAACACGAGGGGAATATGTCGGGCAAAAAACGTTTGGTTTCAAAATATGAAAAATATGTTTGGGTAACAGTTGGCGATGATAAAGTTCGACCAGAACATGAAGCACTGGACGGCGAAGTCAGAACATGGTATGATACACCACATCCAGGTAAAGAATACGGATGCAGATGTCATGCGGAAAGTGTTGATTAATTTTTTTATCTTGTTAATGTGTGCAGCTTGTACGAAACAAGTTGAATACACTGGTGATTTTTCTGATGGTTTGCCAGCACCAGAAAAAACAGAAAATTTCAATTTGTCGGATGAGTACGGAACAAAACAAATAGATACTTTCTATATTGATGTTAATAATGACGGTGTAAAAGATACTATTAAGCGCGGCCGCTTTGTAACGGGCACCGCACATTCTTACACTTTTTATGATATATACCTTGATAATGGTGAAAAACTGGCACGATTAACAACCCAAGAAAGTGCCGATTGTATTCTGCGTGCTTATAAATTCCAAATGCAACCGTTCGTAATAACAAGTGCATCAAGAAATGTCGGTGCTGATTATATAGAACCAACGAAGACAAAAATTGAAAAATTTGAAATTAAAAACAACAAAATAGAATCTGTGTCATCCAAAGAATATAGCCCAATTTGTGATGTCAGGTATTTATTGTAAATAAGTATTCAAAAACACCTTAATTTCTTTCCCAAAGAACAACAAATCACGCATAAAATCTGTTCGCAAATTGCACAGTTGGCCCTGCCAAAAATCAAAACACCGCACAAAGCGGTGTTTTTTTATTTGTTTTACATGTCTTATTTTTCTTTCTGTTTTTTTCCAAACAATTCTTTGCGACGCGCTTCACATGCTGATGCAAAATTTTTATAATCTGCACGCTTCAAGATAAAATTAAAAATTTCTGTATCATTGTTTTTAACAGAGTAAACATCACGTAGGCTGGAATAAACCACATAATCACCAACAACCCATCTGATTTTACGTTCAAGAATCTTACCGTCATCTTCATCAATAAAATCGTTAACCTGTTTAGACACAGTGGATACAGGCACCAAAGCCATCAAATTTTGTAATTTTAAGTTATATATTTCTTTTTTAGTCATTTATAACTCCTTATTTCTAAGCCAGAATATAGCACTTTTTTTTAGTTTGTCAACCATTCTTTAAATTATTATCACAAAAAACAGTGCAAACAGCATTTCTGTATTCAACATACAATGTGCCGTATTTTCGCCTTTTACAATAAATGCTGATTATTTCACAAGACCGTAAAAACAAGTTCTTTTACCAGAATATGCCGCCCACATACGATCGCCATAGCAAAAATGCCACCATTCATTGGGGTAATTAACAAAGCCGTTTTTCTGCATAACTTTGCACAATAATCTTCGGTTGTTTTTTGCAGTTAAATTTACATCTGATTTTGTTTTTATGTTTCTGTCCGTACTAAGATAAGGTGTTCCCATATCTAGTTCAACACCATTTTTATCGCATAAACTAATATCAATTGCACCGCCTGTTTGATGACCACCATGCCCACGTCGTGGGTCTGCAACAACACGTCTGGTACGCAGTGTTATTTGTTCGGCAGATTCATTTGGGTATAATTCTTGATAGTATTTATATTTTTTGTGCCATTTTTGTTGCTGTACACTTAACGGACGATACGCATCATATATCATAAAATAAACGCCAAATGGCAAAGACTGAGCAGCCCACATTATTTTATCTGCAACTGATTTGCGTAAAAATACTTTGTTTTCTGATTCCAGCCTGCCCCCAAAAAACAAAGATGAATTTTCTGATTTAATATCCACTAGTGGTTCATTGTTATCACATTCTACCACACTATTTATAACAAACGCAGGCAAACCAACAGTAATCCCCAGTTTATATTTCAAAAAAGCCTTTAATACATCTAATCGCATTACGCACCCCTTGATTATAATGTTATCAAAAAAGCGATTTATTTGAAATATTTTTGTACATAACAATAATAAACCACCCGTTTGGGTGGTTTGTTTTTTTATTTTTGATTTTGCCTTAGATAATCAGCAACAGCCTTCTTAAATTCTTCAACAGAAACCATTTCAATAGTTTCCTTGTTTTTTGAATCAACAAACGAACGTTTAAGATTCATTTTAATATCTGAATTTTGCATCAATGCATGCAAAGACTGCATTTCTTTTATTTTAGCAGAAGTAATAGAATATGGCTTTTTATGAAAATCATATTCTAGTTTCATATCAGCCAACGCTAAACCTGATTCTTCGCCATCTGCCTCTAAATTATAAACAGATTCAAAACCAAGTTCATTTAAGCAAAATTCTGCCATTGATGCATTATCCGCTCTTTCTGATTGTGATACACGTTCCGTTTGTTGATCAACGTACAATATCACATTTAACCCACCATTCATTGGGGTAAAAAGTTTCATTTTTCCAATAGCCCCCAATGTTATGACTTCATCTGAAACAAAATCTTGTACTATTTGCTTTGTCATGTTTTCACCCCTTGTTTGATTACACAAGACAAAATATAATACCAATTTAATATTTGTCAAGTATTATTCTATACAAATGTTATTATTTTTTTCGTATTTCATCCATCTCTACCCCTTGTACATTAAATATCACAGCATAAAAGATTGACTTTTTACAAATTTGTGATACCCAAACTTGTATGAACATACAATTACAAGAACTAAATTTTTCAACAATTATGCGATATTATCGCGACTTTTATCTGGTATTGGATAACAACCGTGAAAGATTACAGCCCTATTTTTTCTGGGCCAGTAAATCAGTTACTACAAATTTCACAAAAAGTTTATTGTTCATAACAGCATATGCATTAAGCACACAATATAAATACTTATTACACAAAATCAAAAACAGTAAATACGACAGCCCTTTTATCATATTACAAGACAATCAAGTTGCAGGAATGATTGGACTGGACAAAATAAACCCATACAAAAACGATGCAGAAGTATGGTTTTGGGTTTCTAATACAAACGAAGGCAAAGGCATTGCTTCTTCTGCATTAAAACAGATTGAAAATTATTCATTGGATAAATTAAATTTAAATTCTTTGTACGCATGCGTCGTTCGCGACAATGAAAAATCAAAAAAAATACTGAACCGTAATGAATATCATATCACAGATATTAAATACGGTGTTCCAATATCACAGCGCAATCCACGAATTGTGGATATAGTCCATTACAGGAAAACACTTTCAAAATAAAAAATTGACATGCTGATATCTAGGTGGCTATAATACGTTGCATGAAAAAGATATTTCTTGGATTTTTGGTACTAAGTATTTTGACGCTGTCGGGTTGTGGTTCAAAATCAGACTTGATGCGACCAGATAATTTTCCACGAAATTATCCTGTATATTGACATCACGCGGGTATGGCGAAATTGGTAGACGCACTGGATTTAGGTTCCAGCGGGGCGACCCATAGGAGTTCAAGTCTCCTTACCCGCACCATAACTGTCTTATAAAAAAACCGCCAAATGGCGGTTTTGTTTTTTACTGTGCATCCGGCCCAATTGCTGAAACCGGACAAACTGCAGCACAAGTGCCACATGAAATACATTTTTGCGGATCAATTACGCATTTGCCGTCTGCACCCATACTAATTGCACCAACCGGACAAATTCCCATACATGTACCACAACCAATACATTTACTTTTATCTATTTTATATGCCATTTTTTACCCCTTTTTTAATCCCTATTAAACAAACTTAATAAATACTGGAACATCGCAATAAAAGATATATATAAATGCAATGCACCCAGTACTGCCAACTGGTTCTTTTGTGTATCGTCACCCAGATATGCATATGCACGCTTTAGATTTTGCATATCATATGCCGTAAACAAAGCAAATACTAATACACCAATAAAGCAAACAATTGTTCCAAACGCACCACCCAATATCGTTGGCCATATAAACGATAACAATCCAATAATAATTAAACCAATCATACCCATCATCAAAAATACACCCATAAATGATAAATCTTTGATTGTTTTATATCCAAACAATGCCATACATGCAAACATCAAAGCAGCAACAATAAACGCCATTAATATTGATGCAGGATTAACAGACAACGCAACTGCAATCAAAGGTGTCATCGTTATACCAATTGTAATCGCATACAAAACTAGCAATAATGCCGCTGTCATGGGTTTCATGCGAAAAACACGAACCTGAGCCCAAATAGACACAGCCAAACCGCCAAACAACAAAATATAATACAAACCAGACATACCGCCTGTGTGCATATTAAACAAATATTGCAATCCGCCACCCCAAATTGTCATATATGCAGCCAGCGCAGTTATTCCAACGGCACCAAACATTAATGCAAATATACGCTTCAAATACAAATCTATGCCACCAACGGATTTATGATGATTAGCAGATACAGGTCTGGCAATTGTATCAGTGACAACAGTCTTATTGGTTACCATATTTCATTTCTCCTTGTTTATTTGATAAATATATAATAAAATAATTATTGTTTTCAAGGTAAAAACTGTAAATAAAAAAGGTAGAAAACATGAAAAATAATCCAGACGTTAAACGTCAATTCGTCCGCGGCGCACAGAATGCTGCGATGGCATTCGGTAATGTAACACGCACCAAGGCAACGGTTGCAGACTTGCCACGACAACTGGCAGATTTAGAAAAACAACTGGCCCAAGAAGAAAATGATGCACATCCAGATCAGGCACGCATCAAAAGAATTAAAGACGCAATCGCAATAAAACAACAACAGATCATGCGTTATTTGGGTCCTGTAAATGAATAATTAATTATGGCTATAGTAATTAACCCTATTTCTCCAGTCGCATTTTCTGTATTTGGACTGGACATTCGCTGGTATGCATTGGCGTATATCACAGGTTTTATTGCTGGGTATTATTTATTCAAATACCTGACACAAAAATCAGATAGCACCATTAAATTTTCCAAACAACAAACTGATGATTTGCTGACCGCAATTGTATTGGGGGTCATTATTGGCGGCAGACTAGGATACGTACTGTTTTATAATCTAGGATATTTCTTATCACACCCGCTAGACATATTTGCCGTATGGCATGGTGGGATGAGCTTTCATGGCGGGCTGTTGGGGGTAATTATCGCAGTCTTTTTATTTGCACGCAAACAAAAGCAAAATCCATGGGCTTTGCTAGATTTAATGACAGTTGTTACACCAATTGGATTATTCTTTGGACGTATTGCAAACTTTATTAATCGTGAAGTTATGGGGCGCCCAACAGATGCACCATGGGGTGTAATATTTAATGGTGACACAACTATTCCACGCCACCCAAGTCCGTTATACGAAGCGGCAACCGAAGGCGCATTGTTGTTTATTATAATGTTTTGCCTGTACAGATTTACAAAACTGCGCAAATTCCCAGGAGCATTGGCCGGTATTATGGGTATGTTGTACGCGGTTTTCCGTATGATTTGCGAACAATTCCGCGCACCAGATGCGCACATCGGTTTCTTGACATCTTGGGGATTAACGATGGGGCAATTACTGTCTGGGCTTATGTTCATTGGTGGTGCGCTTATTTTGGCTTGCTCGCTTAAAAGAAATAAATTATAATCATTGTATATAATCAAAGGATAAGCATCATGAAAATTGAAGTAGAAGATTAATCCTAAAAAAAGAAGATTTTTTAATATCAAAAAGGGCATTCGCTATGAAAATCAAACACGAAGTTGACGAACTGATAAAGAGAGATGATACTCAAGATTAATTAAAATAAAGGGGAACTTCATGGGAACAGATTTCATACTTGAAGATGACAATCAAGACTGACAAAGGGTATCACAATGGATTTTGATGCATAAAAGAAGGGGGACGCTATGGGCGTAGAAGTATAATGGGAACAGACATGAAAATAGAAGTCGAAGATTAAGATAAAAAACATTTGACATTTATCGTGTCAAAATATAAACTGTACGTGGTTTCAAAGCCTATGACACAAAAGTTTCGGATGGTTGGCAGAGCGGTCGAATGCGGCGGTCTTGAAAACCGTTGTGGGGGCAACTCCACCGGGGGTTCGAATCCCTCACCATCCGCCACAAAAATTAAACACCCCTTGTGGGTGTTTTATTTTTGTCGTGATAGGCATCGGGACGGACACTGCAACAAAGTTGCCTGGGTTCGACAATGAGTAGATTTCAAAAGTGAAACGCATTGAAATCGTCACGAATGCCCCGCAGGCTGTCAAGCCGAGGGAATACTCACCATCCGCCATAAAAATCAAATGGTCCTTGCGACCATTTTATTTTTATCACGCATGATTGGATTCGAAGACACGAAACGGGGGTTCGAGCCGTAGGCGAAAGGGGCCCATGGAGTGAAAACGAACATGGGAATTTCAATCCCGAACCCGCCACCAACGGGACATTTTTTGTTTTATTTTCCTTTCTATTTTATTATCATGTACTTAGCAAAGGGTAAAACCTATGAATATCAAAGTAATTACACCAACAGAAAAACACATTGAACAGATGGTAAAATTGGCAGATACAGCACGCCAACATCATATTGATATCTTGGGCGGATATTTCAAGGAAAACGCATCATCTGTTGAGCGTGACGTTATTATACAACATATGTCACAACCAGAAAATCATATAATATTGATTGCAGTTGACGATGCAGACAAAGTCTGCGGATTAATATTAGGCGATATCGTATATAAGCCTTGGCTAGAGAACTCAAAAATATGCAATGCATCTAACTTTGTTGTTGATACATTTGTTCGCAGACAAGGTATTGGGACTAAATTGATGGATACGTTTATATCAGAATGCAAAAAACGTGGTTTACAGTCAGTAACACTGGGTGTATTTAATAAAAATACAACGGCATATAAATTTTATATGAAATACGGATTTGAACCAATCACACAAAAAATGCATATAAATATATAAAATTATCCTACTTGCAAATTGTATTTTTTAATGATAGCATTGTTCTTGTCATATGATATGGTGTTGTATGACCGCGGATTTATATCCTTACTTGTCCTGCGTAAATGGACTAAAACAGGAGTCTTAAAATGTATAAAACTGCAGAAGCGGTGTCGCTGGGGCACCCAGATAAAATTTCCGATTATATTTCATCTTATATCTTGGACCGTATGATTGAAATGGATAAATCCGTTAAATACGCGGTTGAAGTTATGGTCAAAGACAATACCGTTGTCTTGGGCGGTGAAATCACAGGTGAAGTTGATTTAGCAAACGTAACTGAATATGTTAAGTCAGCATTGCGTGAAATCGGATATGATTGCAACTATGCCAATATTTGGGGTGATTATGCAATCAATATAAACAAACTTAACGTTATCAACCTTATCGGTGTACAGTCACCTGATATAAATCGTGGTGTTGAAACTGGGTGGGGTGACCAAGGCGTATTCGTTGGTTATGCATGTCATGGGCCTGATAACATCAATCTGGAATTATATCTAGCGCGCAAGCTAAACCGTGCCTTGTATGATTTAGCACGCAATTCGGATAACTTGGGACTGGACATAAAAACACAGATTACAGTTGATGAAAACGGGAAAATTGTAAATGCAATTGTTGCAATTCCAATGTTGAAACAACAAGACCTGACCCAGTTTATTATTGATACACTGGGACAAGAACCAGAAGACATTACTGTCAATGGCACAGGGATTTATACATATCATTCGTCTATTGCAGACTGTGGTGTAACAGGCCGAAAACTGGCATGCGATTTCTATTCAACTGCATCGCCAATTGGGGGCGGTTCGCCATGGACCAAAGACGGGACCAAGGCAGATTTAACGCTGAATTTATATGCACGATATCTGGCGTTGGAAAATCTGGGCCGAAATGATGAATGCTGGGTATATTTATCGTCTTGCATTGGACAAAAACAGTTGCCATATGGCACAGTAAAAACAATCCGCAATGGTGTTATAACAGAACGCAATATATACTGTGTTCATCCGCCACGCGAATTGATAAAATTCTTGGGGCTGGACAGACCAATATACACAAAATTGTGTACACGTGGATTACAGGCACTGAACGTTGTACCAAATGTTGTACAGTCTTAAAAAAACACCCCCAGTTGGGGGTGTTTGCTTCCTGAAAAAAAATTATTCACGCCACGTAACAGATTCAAACATTGAATTTAATTTGTCGCGCAAATCATAATCATTAAAGAACTGATTTCGCATGGCATCTGTGGTTTTGTTATCGTCATCTTCAAAGTGTGGAACATACTTTTGAATTGCGATATTTTTTACCCCCCTGCCCGATAATATGTCTGCGATTTCATATAAATCATCAACAGATATAAATCGTGGGTCACAGGTTATGCGAACTTCAAATTCTTTGCCTGTATCCAACCATACATCTAATGAACGTATCATATTATCGTATGCGATATGCTGACCGGTTAAATCCGGATAATTTTCGCGTGTTGCCTTGAAATCCAACCCAATCCAATCAATAACATCTGATGCACGTTTTAACAAATCTGGATAAAATCCATTTGTATGCAGACCAATTTTGAATCCCAGTTCACGTACACGACGCATATATTCAATCGCAATATCGCCCTGCATTAATGCTTCGCCACCAGAGAATACGATTGCTTCTAGTTTTCCAACACGTTTCTGCAACCATTCAAACATACGATTTGGATCGTATTCACCATCACCCACAGATAATAAATGGGGATTGGAACAATACGCACACCGCAATGGACAACCAACCAAGAATAAAACTGCTGACAGTTTTCCGGGATAGTCTATTGTGGTAAACGGAACCAATCCCCCAATTTGAACTTCACGCATTTTTTATGCCGCACGTTTTAACAAATCACTGTGACGGGCACCTGCAGACAAACTGTTCGCTTCGGTAAAAGTTTTACGTTCACAGAATTCAGAATACTTACCAATGTTAAAGTTTGATACAGGTCTGATAAATCCCATTGATCTTGAAAATACTTCGCAAGGTGTTCTGTGTGCATTGTTTGTCATGTTTAATCCTCCCTATAAATAGATTGACAATTTTGATTTGTTATTTGTTTATTCTTTTACATCCTGATTTGCAGCATTTTCTGCATCGCATTTCGGACAGAACTCGTGTTTACCTGGCAGATATCCATGCTTTGGACAGATTGAAAATGTTGGTGTCAGCGTCATATATGGCACCTTGTAGTTTTCAAATATCGTGCGCACGATTTTCTGAGCAGCATCACCACTGGATACAGGTTCACCCATGTACAAGTGCAACATTGTACCGCCAGTGTATTTACGCTGTAATTCTTCTTGGTGTTCCAGCGCAACAAATGGATCATCTGTATAACTTACTGGTAACTGAGTTGAATTTGTGTAGTAAGGCGCTTCTTTGGTTCCCGCAGTAATAATATCTGGGAAATTTTTAACGTCTGTTTTTGCAAAACGATATGAACAACCTTCTGCTGGGGTCGCTTCCAAATTATATAAATTACCTGTTTGTTCTTGGAAAGTAGCTAAGTTGTCGCGGATAAAGTCCATTACATCCAAGACCAATTTTTTACCCATTGGTGTCGCAATGTTTTCTTTATCCCCTGTAAAGTTGCGAACCATTTCATTGGCACCATTTACACCAATCGTTGAGAAATGATGATTCCAATCGCCCAAGTAACGTTTTGTAAATGGATACAAACCACGTTCCATATTCTTGGAAATAATATCACGTTTAATTTCTAGAGTATCGCGTGCGATATCCAGCAAACGTTTCAATTCTGTGAACAGACCTTCGCGGTTGCCACGATGTACATAACCAAGTCTTGATAAGTTAATTGTTACAACACCAATTGAACCAGTCTTTTCCGCAGAACCGAACAGACCACCGCCACGCTTTAACAATTCACGAACGTCCAAACGCAGACGGCAACACATCGAACGAACATCTGTTGGATTCAAGTCAGAATTCAAGAAATTCTGAAAGTTTGGAATACCATATTTAGCCGCCAAATCAAATAATGGTTTTACATTCGGGTGATTCCATGGGAAATCAGGTGTGATATTGTATGTTGGAATTGGGAATGTAAATGGACGCCCCAACGCATCACCTTCGGTCATAACTTCTAAGAACGCCTTGTTAATCATATCCATTTCAGCCTGCAAATCACCATATGTAAAATCAACCTGCTTTTTACCAATAAATGGACGTTGTGGTTTCAAATCTGTTGGGCATGTCCAGTCAAATGTAAAGTTGATAAATGGCGTCTGTGTCCCCCAACGACATGGCACAGCACAGTTAAATATCAATGTCTGCATTGCATTTTTAACATCTGCATATGACAAGTTATCAACACGTACATATGGTGCCAAATATGTGTCCACTGATGAAAATGCCTGAGCGCCTGCAAATTCGTTCTGTAATGTTCCCAAGAAATTTACCATATGCGAAATCGCAGTTGCCATATGTTTAGCAGGCTCACACTGCAAATAACCTGGAACACCATTGAAACCTTCGTATAACAATTCACGCAATGACCAACCCGCACAGTAACCTGTTAACCACCCCAAATCGTGAATATGGATCGCAGCAGTCTTGTGCGCTTCAGCAGCCGCACGAGGATACAAATTTAACCAATATTCTGCTGTGACACGTTCACTGGTGCGTAAAATCAGCCCACCAATTGAATATCCAATATTTGCATTTTCTTTGATGCGCCAGTTAGAACCACCAACATAGCCATCAATAATTTCAACGGCATCAACCATTGATTCGCGAATTTCAGTGCGTTTCTGACGATATATAATATATGCCTCAGCAGTTTTGTATGCACGTGAATCCATCAATGTTTGAATAACGATTTCTTGAATATTTTCAACATTTGGGGTTTTATCTGCAAATTTTGCATCCAGTCTTTTCAAGACTTCTTGAGTAATCTGTACAACTTCTACGTCTGATATTTCTGTTGTAACAGCCACAGCCTTTTTAATTGCTTCGTAAATCTTTTTTACATCAAAAGGAACTGTTTCACCACTGCGCTTTTGAACAGCAACCAAATGCGTGGTAAGTGTCGGTGTAATCTGAATTTTTATTTCATTTTGTGTTTCTGCCATCTTAATACTCCAATTCTTGTAAAAACACAACATATAGTGATTGTTTTGTTGATTTGATAACAATATATAGTTTTAGTAAAAATCTATCAATATAGAAAAATGTATTTTTTTTGTATTTTTCGCTTTACTTTTAAGAAAGCGGATTTTCTGCCTAGTACAGCAGATAAACAGAATCGGTGTTTTAATACCAATATCTGTTTTGTGTCAAGAAACACACATTTTCACGATTCGCATTTCAGTATTTTTACAAAATATTGATTAAAAAAATCCGATTCGTCACTATATCTTGTATTTTTAATCTAAAAACGAATCTGTATATTTAGGTTGTTTTTCTTATTAAAAAGCAGTATATTCATTATTGTATGTATCATGGTGATACATATGAAATATAACACAACAAAGGCATATTATTATGATTGCTAAAAATATATATGAAATGCTGCATGATGTATGTATGCGGAACAAAGACAGTATTTTCTTTGTCAGACAGAACGAAACATATGCAGAATTATTGAAAAAAGTAAAACAGCGTGCGGTATTATTAAAAAAACGCTTCAAAATAAAAAAAGGTGATACTGTTGCAATATTGTCTGGAAATACACCTGACTTTTTGCGTACATATTTTGCCATTACATCCCAGGGGGCACGTGTATTGATGCTGGATACAGGTTTGCAGACATCAGAACATATAAATATGATGAAACGCACAAACTGTAAATTAACACTGGCACAAAAGCACTATTTCATAGAAGATGCACCTTCAAAAATGTTTGATATTGAAAACATTGACGATACGGATGAAAACGAATTTGAAATGGCAGACACAGAACGCAGTGATATTGCACAACTGTCATTTACATCTGGTTCAACTGGTAATCCAAAGGTGGTTGGCTTAACACATGAAAACTTGTTATCACTGTCAGATGGTGCGCAATTCTATAAAGATGTAATTTTACCAGGTTATACATTCTATGGTTTTTTACCACTGTACCATATATATGGTGTGGTTATTAATATCATTGTACCAGTATCATTACAAGGCAAGTTGTTATTACAACCTGTATTAAAACCACAAGAATTCATCAAAGACTTTAAGCAATATAAACCAGAAGTTATACCTGCTGTTCCACGTATTTGGGAAGTATTCTATAAAAAGATAGTAGATACAGCCAAAGATAAACATGTATGGACACTGATGCGCATTGTTGTATCAATGCGCAAGATATTGCGCGCAATTGGTCTGGGCGTTATCGTGGACAAAGTTACAAAACCTGTACATGATGCGTTCGGTGGCAATACCAAAGTGTTAGTATCTGCAGGCGCAACATTAAAACCATCAATTCGCAAGTTCTATGAAAAAATGGGTTTTGTTGTTGGTGATTGCTATGGTCTGACCGAAACAACAGGACCTGCAAACTTTAACTTTGCGTTCCGCAGGGCAAACGGATCTATGTATTATGCTGGCCCACTGTTAGGCAACGAAATTCAAATTCATAACCCTGACAAACAGGGTATTGGTGAAATTTGGGTTCGTGGTAATATGGTTATGCCGGGATATATTGAAAACGATACAGCAAACGCCGAAGCCTTTGAAGACGGCTGGTTCAAAACAGGTGACATTGGCTGCTTGGACAAATATGGCCGCCTACAGGTCAAGGGACGCATGAAACAAGTTATCGTTCTGGACAGTGGTAAAAACGTTTATCCAGACGAACTGGAAGATTTATATATGCAAAACGACGAAATTTTGAATGCCGCCGTATTTGAATATGTAATCAAAGATAAAACCGTTCCATTTGCTGTATTCCAGGTTAAACCAGGTGTTACAGTTGAACGCGTGGCATTGCTATTAAAGAAGTCTAATTTGGCGATTGCACAGTACAAGTGGGTAAAACACTTTGCGATTACCGAAGAAGAATTACCTTCTACATCTGCAAAAAAAGTAAAGCATTTCGCAGTTCGTGATATGCTGGACCATGGTGAATTTACACGTGCAGAACAATAAAATCGGGGGAAACCCCGATTTTTATATTTGTGTTATTTTTTTCATTAGATAACAAAAGTATAAAAATTATAAAAAAGACTTGATTTTTTGTTACATATACCCTAAAATCGGTCGCAGAATAAGATAAAAGGCGAATAAAATGGCATCTAAAAAAGGTAGCAAAGAAGTTGTACAGTTGAAAAACGCAGAAACTGGCGTATTCTATATTACAACAAAAAATACCAAGTCTGAAAACACAGCTGGTAAAATGAAATTCCGTAAATATGACAAAAAATTGCGCAAGCATGTTGTCTTTACAGAAGCAAAAATGCCTCACTAATATTACATGGCATATTTGCACAAGATTGAAAATCCTCCGATTGGGGGATTTTTTATATCACTTTATGTTCGTTTGCATAAATTTTTCTACAAAACACTTGACTTTACATACTAAATACATATAATTTGCATAAACTTTTCGTCAAATCGCGAAAAATAGGTTCAATAAAACAAAAAAAACAAGAGAAAGAATATGAGCACATTTGCAATCTTTCAAACTGGTGGCAAACAATATCGTGTTGCAAACGGCGATATTATCAAGGTTGAAAAACTGAATGCCACAGGTTCAGTTGAATTTGACCAAGTATTGATGGTCGGCGACAAAGTTGGTACACCTTTTGTAGAAGGTGCCAAAGTTGTTGCAGAAGTAGTTGAACAGAAACGTGCTGATAAAATTTTGGTATTCAAGAAAAAACGTCGCCAAAATTACCGTCGTACAGCCGGTCATCGTCAGTTCATTACTGTTTTGAAAATAACAGATATCAAAGCCTAAGGAGTTGAAACTATGGCACATAAGAAAGCTGGTTCGGCATCTACGAACGGACGCGACTCTGCTGGACGCAGATTGGGCGTTAAAAAAGCTGGTGGCAGCCGTGTTATCCCAGGCAATATCATTATTCGCCAACGCGGTACAACTGTACACCCAGGCTTGAATGTTGGTATGGGTAAAGATCACACAATCTTTGCGAAAATTGCCGGCATCGTAAAATTCAAAAAGGGCAACGGCGACAGAAAAACTGTTTCTGTTATCCCAGAAGAAGCGAAATAATAAAAATCCCCCGACTGGGGGATTTTTAGTCATGAATAAAATAAAAAAATGGGTTAGCGGTATCTTGTACCACTAATCTGCCTTGGCAAATACCTCTTCGTCAGCAAAGAGGATTAGTCATAAACAAAAAGAGTGTAGCATGCTATTAAATAATACCAAGTCTGTTGATATGGCACGCTTTTTGCTGCTGATGGATGAAAAGTACAACAGTGAACAACACATAGAAAAATTTCGCAAACTGTGGTACGCATTAAACAGAACAATATACAAACACGAACAACAACAGAAACATAATAAACTTAACCGATTGATGTTGAACAAACAAGAACTGGTTATGAAAGTCGCAGACATTTGCAAATCTGATGAAAATGATGCAAATAAACAACAAAAAATACAAAACCTACAATCTTGTATGCGTTCTATTGACAGCGCATTACGTCAATTAGCACGATAAAAATCCCCAAAATGGGGATTTTTTATTTCCATGAACTTGGAATATCTGCATAATCGGTCAGGCCTGTTGCGCCACGATATGTATGATTTAGCACACCTGGCCAAATTTCATATAAGTATCGCCCATTTATTTTTGCAGAAGGTCCAATAATCCCATTTCCTATATACCCAAATGTCATATAAAACATATTAACTGCTGATTCGCCGGATATATCACCAAATAAACCATCTGGTAT
>JAZOTB010000033.1:0-2305 GCA_045657405.1 Candidatus Enterousia sp. | reverse complement strand
ACCATATCGTAAGGTTGTAGAATTCCGTGTGTCAGACGACTGTGTTATCCCAGCAGGTACACAATTGTTGGCATCTCATTTTGTTGCCGGTCAATTCGTTGATGTCCAAGCAACAAGCAAAGGTAAAGGATTCCAGGGTGCAATGAAACGTCATAATTTTGGCGGTAAAGAAGCAACTCACGGTGTTCTAAAAGCTCATCGTTCTATCGGTGGTACTGGTATGCGTGAATGGCCAGGTCGTGTTTTGAAAGGTAAAAAGATGGCTGGACAGATGGGTAACGAAACTGTCACAGTTCAGAACTTGAAAGTGTTCGGTACAGACGAAGCAGAAAATTTGATCTTCGTAGAAGGCGCAGTTCCAGGTGCAAATGGTACATTTGTTCTGGTTACAGACGCAGTTAAAAAAGAACACAAAGATTTGCCAGTTCCAACAAAAACAGTTGTTACTGAAACAGCAGGAACTGAAGAAACAGCAACCGAAACAGAAGCTGTTGTGGAATAATTAAATTAACGACAGCAAGAGCGAGGTAAATAAAATGCAATTAGATATTATAAATTTTGATGGCAAAAAAGTCGGTTCTGTTGAATTGACTGACAGCATCTTTGGTTTGGAACCACGTGCAGACATTTTGCATCGCGTTGTTACATGGCAACGTGCGAAACAACGCGCAGGTACACATGCAGTTAAAACTGTATCTGATGTAGCTGGTAGTGGTAAAAAGGCTTTCAAACAGAAAAAGACAGGTAACGCACGTCAGGGTGAAAGATATAATGTTCACATGCGTGGTGGTGGTGTTGTTCGTGGACCAGTTGTTCGTGACCACAGTATTGACTTGCCAAAGAAAATCCGTTCTTTGGGTTTGAAGATGGCTTTGTCTTCCAAAGTACAAGATGGTAGTTTGATAATCATTGATTCTGAAAAATTGTCAGCTGCAAAAACAAATGCGTTTGCAAAACAGTTGAAAAAATTGGATATTGCATCTGCTTTGTTTGTAGGTGCAACAGAATTAGACGAAAACTTCAAGAAATCAGCAGCAAATATTGCAAATATTGATGCATTGCCAACAATGGGCTTGAACGTTTTGGATATTCTGAAACATGAAAAGTTGGTCTTGACAGCTGATGCAGTAAAAGCAGTTGAAGCAAGATTGGCATAATATATAAGAATTGAAGGTAAACAAAATGGCAGAAAAAAAAGTTAGTGCAGAGAAAAAAGTTGTGGCGACTGCTGGTATTTATGATATACTACGTCGTCCGATTATCTCGGAAAAGGCAGCAAAACTGTCTGAAAATAATAGTGTAGCGTTTGAAGTTGCTGCAAATGCAACAAAAGAAGATGTAGCACGTGCCGTAGAAGCAATATTCAATGTAAAACCAACCAAGGTAAACATTGTTGTTGTAAAAGGTAAAGTGAAGACTTTCCGTGGTCGTGGTACAGGCACACAACGCACTGTTAAAAAAGCATATGTATCTTTGCCGGCAGATGCAAAATTGGATTTGTCCGCAAATATATAGTATAATAAACGGCCTTGGCAGAGAACCCAAAACAAATGGATGCTAGTGTCAAGGTATAAACAAAGGTAAGAAAAAAATGGCATTGAAACATTATAAGCCAACAACACCAGGTACACGTGGATTGACACAGGTTGATCGCAGTGATTTGCACCGTGGTGCGCCAGAAAAGGCATTGACTGTTGGTTTGAAGTCCAAAGGTGGACGTAATAATTTTGGTCATGTAACTGTTCCACATCAAGGTGGCGGTCACAAACGTAAATATCGTTTAATTGATTTTAAGCGTAAAAAATTGGATGTTCCAGCAACAGTTGTTCGTTTGGAATACGATCCAAACCGTACTGCATTTATCGCATTGATTGAATATACAGACGGTGAACGTGCTTATATTTTGGCACCACGTGATTTGAAAGCAGGTGATGTTGTTATCTCGGCTGCATATGCAGATATTAAACCAGGTAACACAATGCCATTGAAAAACATGCCAATCGGTACAATCGTACATAACGTTGAATTGAAACCAGGTGCAGGCGGTCAGTTGGCTCGCAGTGCTGGTTGTTATGCTCAGTTGATGGGTAAAGATGGTGTTTATGCACAGATTAAAATGAACAGTGGTGAGTTGCGTAAAGTTCATTCCGAATGTTTGGCTACTGTTGGCAGCGTATCTAATCCAGATCAACGCAATGTCAACTTGGGTAAGGCTGGTCGTGCACGTTGGTTGGGTATCCGTCCATCTGTTCGCGGTATGGCAATGAACCCAGTAGATCACCCAATGGGTGGTGGTAATGGTCAC
>JAZOTB010000032.1:0-22116 GCA_045657405.1 Candidatus Enterousia sp. | reverse complement strand
TCGTAAAAAATCTAACCCATTAAAGGGCAAGGTTATTGACTATAAAGACGTTAAGTTATTGTCACATTATATCACAGAACGTGGTAAAATCGTGCCAAGTCGTATCAGTGGTGTTTCCCAGAAAGATCAACGTGCATTGGCTAAGGCTATTAAACGCGCACGTCATTTGGGATTGATGCCATTCGTTCGCAACAATTTGGGTTAAAAATAATAATATTTCATCATTTGTGGGTGGTTGTGATTGCTTTTAAAAGATTATATAATCAGAACCACGCACATCTGATAAAATATAATTATTTTTCATAAAAACTCTAACTTATAAAAACAATAAGGACAGATTATGAAAGTTATTTTAACAGAAAAAATTACAAAACTGGGCAATATTGGCGATACAGTAGAAGTTAAAACTGGTTTTGCTCGTAACTATTTGTTGCCAAATGGCAAGGCAATGCGTTTTACACGTGAAAATGTTGCTTTGTTTGAAGCAAAGAAAGCAGAGTTGACAGCACGTCAAGAAGCAGCAAAAAAATCAGCCGAAGCAAATGTAGAAGCTGTTAAAAGTGCAAAATTACATATGATTCGTCAGGCTGGTGATACAGGTCAATTGTATGGTTCTGTATCAACACGTGATATTGCGCGTATGTTGAAAGAAGTTGCAAATGTTTCTGTTGAATCTGCACAGGTTTTGTTAGGTGCGCCTATCAAATCTGTTGGTGCATTTGATACAAAAATTGCATTGCATCCAGATGTTATCGTTCCTGTGAAAATCTATGTTGCACAGACACAAGATGAAATTGATGCATTGGTTGCAGGTAAAGTTTTAACGTTCGGTTCTAAGAAAGTAGAAGAAGAATCTACAGAAGAAGTTGCCGAAGATGCACCGGTTGCTGAAGAAGCTCCAGTTGCCGAAGAAGTATCGGCTGCAGATGCAGAATAATTTCTGATAAAGAATATAAAAATCCCCAATTTTGGGGATTTTTATTTTATTAAATCACCAGATTTTATGTATTCAGAATCTGTTTTTTTAAGTTTTTTTCTGGCTTGTGTAGCATATTTTTTTACTTCATCTGTTTTACCCAGCATATGATAGTATTCTGCCATGGCCCATGCGCTGCGGCCTGTGTCGTTATCACCGTATGCACGCGCCAGAACCCAGTATGTTAATGGGGCAGGTGATTGTAGTATTGATGATTTGCACAATTCAATGGCACGCTTAGTATCATCAGGCTTTTTACGTTCTGTTAGTACTAATGCCAATGCTGTTTGTATTTGTGGTGGGTTGTTGGACAGTTTAAGTGCCTGTTCATAAGATTTTACACTGTCGTCATAATGTCCATATTGGTATTCTATGTCGCCCAGTAATTCATAAAAATACGGATTGTCTGGGTGTCTGGATATTAATGTTTGTGTGCCTGTTTTTGCAATGTCTAGATTGCCGTTGCGCATGTTTGCAATTGCGCGTGCATACAAGGCAGAATCAGTTTTATCAGAGTATGGATATATTTCTAGAACGTTTTTTGGTGTATTCAAATATCCAATTAATTTTGCGCGAACTAGTTCATATCTGGTATCGTATGTGTCGTTGGTGTTGTATTTTGTTTGGGCGATTTTGCTTTTTACGTTATTTAATCGTTCTGATGTTAAAGGATGATTTATATGGTTAGGATTAATCTTGGATTCCATGGCACCTGTAATGTCTTGCATTTGTTCAAAAACAGTTATAAATCCATTTGGGTTTTGTTGTGCCTTTATCATTAATTCAACGCCAAGTTCATCGGCAATTCTTTCTTCGTCGCGTGTAAATGCAAGCATAGATTGTTTAGCAATACCAGATGAACCCGCTAAAACGCCTGCGCCCAATGTTGGATTACCGCCCGCAACCATTAATCCAATGCCTAATGCTTGAATCAACATTGTCCGTTTCATTTCTGCGTTCATTCTGTCGGACATTTGTGTCATGTGTCCGCCTAACATATGACCCATTTCGTGGGCAACAACAGCCTGTAATGCATTTGGATTTTTGATTTGTTTTAATAGTCCTGTGTATATATATACATCTTCACCACCTGATACAAATGCGTTAAAGTCATCTTGATTAACAATATGTATTTTTAGACGATTGTCGGGTATTTTTGCGGCGGTTGCCAGTGGCTGAATCATTTCTGATAGCAGAACTTCTGTTTCTGTGTCATTGATAATTGATGCCGAATATGACGGCGTCAATATGAATAAAAACAGCAAAAATATAATAAGTTTATGCACCAAGTGTAATCCCACGATTAAATATATACATTAAATCTTGTGTCCAGTTATCTATATCATTATCGCGTGCAGCACGTGCGGCTAACTTAAATAAATCCCTGTGTTCGCGATAATTTACAAAATGATAATGTAACCAGCCACTTTGTCTTGTTCCCAGTAATTCACCAACACCGCGCATCATCAGGTCTTGTTCGGCAATAACAAAACCGTCATCTGTTTCGCATAAAATATCTAGACGTTTTAATCCATCTTCGCTGATGTTTTTTCCAAATATTAGCAGACAGTATGATTGTGTATTGCCACGACCAACACGACCGCGTAATTGATGTAATGCCGCCAAACCAAATCGTTCTGCGTTTTCAAGAACGATGATTGATGCACGTGGGACATCAATTCCAACTTCTATAACGGTGGTAGCGACCAGTATATTCATGTTGGAATTATCATCTGCGAATTTTGACATTACAATATCGCGTTTCTTTTTATCCATTTGTCCATGTACCAAGCCAGTATTTGGAAAATGTTCGCATAACATTTTGTGTCTGTATTCTGCCGCGGTTGTTGTGTTTATATTATCTTCGGATTCTTCAACCAGTGGGCATACCCAAAATACTTTGGCACCGTCTGCAACTTGTGGTTTTAGTCGTTCAATTAGTTCGTTTATACGCCCCATAGAGATTTTGGATGTTAGTATAGGTTTACGCCCAGCGGGTTTTTCGTTTATAATAGATATGTCCATATCGCCATATATCGTCATTGACAGTGTTCTAGGTATAGGGGTTGCAGATAATGCTAATAAATCAGGATTGTTTCCTTTGGAACGCAATGCTTCGCGTTGTGTAACCCCAAATCTGTGCTGTTCGTCAATTATGACCAAGCCCAAATCTTTGTATTCAACATCTGATGAAAATAGTGCATGTGTACCGATTATTAATTTTGTTCGTCCCGATTTTAAAGATATTAATTTTTCGCGTCTAGCAACACCTTTGTCACGACCTGTTAGGCACTCGCATACAATACCCATCTTGTCGCACATTGGTTTTAGTTTTGCATAATGTTGTTGTGCCAGTGTATCTGTTGGGGCCAACAATGCTGTTTGACCACCTGTTTCTGCCATTTTTATTGCGGATGCCATTGCAACAATAGTTTTCCCACTGCCAACATCGCCTTGGACCAAGCGCATCATAGGTATATTTTTTTCCATGTCATGAAAAATTTCATTGCATGTGCGTTGTTGTGCATTTGTCAATTTATATGGTAAACTTTCAAAAAATTTATTCATTAAATCGTGTTTTTTTATGCGTGGTGTTCGTCTGTTTTGGATATTTGTACGGTTTCTACGGCTGATTGCAATCGCAGATTGATGTGCCAATAATTCGCAATAAGCCAGTTTTGCCATGTATGTCGCATTTGGTGCTAAATCTGTGTCAGATTGCGGAAAATGTATGTGTCTTAATGCGTCAAAAAATTCGTGTATTCTGTCATCAGTTTCTGCGCGTATTTTGTCTGGTAAAATTTCAAAGATTTGGTCACGTACATTTGCAAATGTTTTTTGTGTTAATCCCTCACTAGAAGGGTATATTGCTTGTGCAGACGGAATTTTTGATGCGTTACCAATTTCTTCTATAAATTCTGGATGATTTATTGTGGGGCGTGTGCTTGTGTTTTCTAGTTTGCCAGAAATCATACGCCAATCACCAACAGGTAATTTCTTTAGCCAGTAGTCTAGGTAAGTGGAATTAAAGAATTGTATTACAACATTGTTACCCATCTTATCGTTGCATATAACTTGGGTTGGTCGTTTGCGCCCGCGCCCAAAAGATCCACCTTGTTTGTGTGCTTTTATTTGCAATGGTATTGTAACGGTTGTGCCACGTGTAGCCATTGAAATATCTTCTGTTATGTCGCGCGACCGAACATATGATGGGCGATGTAACAAGAAGTCTAGTACGCAACGCTTACCTAACAGTTCTTCAAAACGATTGGCCAGTACAGGGCCAACGCCTTTGATGAATTGTAGGTCCGTATTTAGAAAATCAAGCAAGTCTTTTTTCATATATATGAAATTTAGTTAAAAACAGTAAAATATTCAACTGTTAAAATAAAAAAACCCGCCAAAAGGCGGTTTTTTTAGAATGGGATATCGTCACCGATTTCTGAAACCGATATTTCTTCGCGTGGTTGTGGTGCAGATGGCGTGGTTGCACTATATTCACCGCCATCCATTGTTTTTGCGCCAGACAATATAACCATTTGACCAGCAAATTGATTTAGTACAACTTCGGTTGTAAATACATCTGCACCTTGTTGATTTTGCCATTTGCGTGTACGCAATGCACCTTCTAAATATAATTTTGTACCTTTTTGTAGCATGCGTTCTGCAACTTCTACTAAATTAGAGTTAAAAATTACAACGCGATGCCATTCTGTTTGTTCTTTTTGTTCGCCTGTTGCGCGGTCACGCCAACGCTCAGATGTTGCTAATGAAAAGCTAACAACTTTTTGGCCGTTGCCCATGGTGCGAACTTGTGGTTCTTGACCGATATTTCCAACTAATATAACTTTATTTATGCTGCCTGCCATAATCGCTTCCTTTGTTTTTTTTATTCCTATGATTCATTTGAGCAATTATAGCGTTAAAATGCAAGTTTTTTTTAGAATTGAATTTTTGATTTTGCTAGTACATAAATTTCATCTGTTCCGTATGGATTATCTACAAATCCCATAGTCATAGATTTGTAAGATATGGAATATTCAATTGATGGTTCCGATGCCAAGTTAATATTGTGGTTGTTAAATATAAAATCGCCTTTTGCGTTACGTTTTGCAAGTGTATGCAAGTACATATTGCCGCCAATTATTGTGTCTGGTGTTCCAATAGATAATGTAATATCGTCATATGCAATACCGATATTAGTAGATGCAGTAAATAGATTTGAAAAACCTGAAATCATAGATTCTGGTGATGATTTTGGGTTCATTGTTCCAAATGTAGTTTTATAGAATAAATTAAATTTACCTAGATTAATTTCATTTCTATAACCGACGAAACTTAATATATCTTGGGATTCTGTTTGTAAAAATCCATTGGCCATTAACATATTAGTTTGTTTGAATCCGATTTCAAAATTACCGATTTTTACATTGTTTATGTTATTATCACGCAAACGTTCAAAACCAATGCTACGATTTGTAATTTTTATATTGTCATTCATGTTTGTTTCAAATGCACGACCAAAACTATCTACGAACGAGAATTTTATGTTTTTTGATTTTAACTGATTACCAATTGTGCTGCTGACACGTGTTGGTTGTAATGAAACGTCTGTATTGTCTGACAAAGGAATTGTTGTTGCGCCAACTGGTCTGGTTGCACGCTCCATGTCTAACATACCATGTCCATATATTGCATCAATACCCGCGTCGCCTAAATCGCGTGCTGTGGCAAATAATAATTCTGTAATTTCTGATGATTTCATATAAGGAAATGCTTCGCGAATTACAGCAATTGCGGCGGATACGATTGGTGCGGCAAAGCTTGTTCCATTTAATTCCTTGGATGATTGTGTTGATTTCAAGTCGGTGCCAGGTGCTGTTATACAGTAATTCATAGTGATACCACATGCGTTACTAAAATCTGCCAGACTGTCTGTTTTGCTGTCCCAAGCAACAACGTTTACAAAATGTCCGTTTAATTCTGGTACAACACGAGGCAGTGCCGATAAAGAACTGGATTGATAGTTATATTCATTTCCGGCTGCCCATACGAATATTGCGTCTTTTTGTGTGGCTGCGTTTGATAGGCTGTCCACAAAATGTTTGTCGGTCATTTTTTCTATTTGAGCACGAGAATATACTTCATTTGCGTATGATTGAATAGAAGACCAGCTGAAATTATAAATGTTTGCATTGTTTGCACTTGCAATTACGTCGCCAATTTCATAAAAGGATTTGAAGTTGCCTTGTTTGTCTGCGATTTCGTATGATACGATATTTGCATCTGGTGCGACTTGGTCTGATGCGATGTATGCAACGTTTTTCCCATGATATGTATTCATGCCAGAATCAAAAACGGCAATTGTAGAATTTTTGCCAGTAAATCCGCGTGCCAATGAATAAGCCAAACGAATGTCATTATATTGCTCTGTGTTTCGTGCATATGAGTTTTGGTTGATTACAGTTGCTAAACGGCTTGTGTCAACATCGTTGCCAACTTCATTGTCGGTAAAACGAGTTGTTGTAGTAGTTGGTATAATTGGTGCAGACGAAGCATCTGAACCAGATGCGAATAAAGCAATTGCACCACCGATTAGTGCGATGGTACCACCAGTAACACCTGCGCTTGTTGCAAAATATGATTTTGTGTCATGCATACATTGATCAGGGTTATAGCGACGATATATTTCGTTTGAACATTTATTAGTGTCAGACAAAGCAGGCACAATAAACATTGCGCAACTTATAAAAGCCGATAAAAATGTCTTTGACTTAGCCATATTTTCTCCATCGCTGTTGGGTATCACACCCACACACTATAAATATAGTACAAATGTATCATTTGTCAAGTGATGACAACATTCCTGAGTATTTTTTATTTATTGTGTGTTATAATTGTGTTACGAACAACTTAATCAAAGGAGAAATCTATGAAAAAAGTATGTCTTACAATGTGCGGTATAATGTTGTGTGTTGGTCCTGTGTTTGCAGGATTTAAAGGAAATAATGTTCAGCATGTTGCTGCTGTGCCAGAAAAAGTGGTTGAGCATAAAAATCTAAATTCCAAAGGTGGATTTGTAGATGGTAGTGAAAATATTGTTACTGTTATACAAGTAGAAGAAATGCGTGATGATACCCCAGTTATTGTAACTGGATATATTTTACAGCGTACCGGTGATGAAAAATATTTGTTTGAAGATAATTCTGGAACGATAGTTGTTGAAATAGATGATGAAAATTGGAACGGTCAGACAGTTACACCAAAGGATAATGTCAAATTGTATGGCGATGTTGATAAAGGTTTATTCAAAACAGAAATAGATGTTGATTATATAGAAATGTTATAAAAAAATCCCCATTTGGGGATTTTTTTATCTGTTTGTTAATTGTAGTTCTATACGACGGTTACGTTGCAGGCTTTTTGCATCGTTACCCAAATCAATTGGATATAATTCACCAAATCCCGTAGGAATTAAACGACGTCTTGATACGCCATTTTTAGCCAATTCATTTACAACTGCTGTTGCACGTAGTAAAGATAGTTGTGTGTTATTTCTGTAGCCGCGTGTGCCAGAAATAACCTGTTTTTTATCAGTATGGCCATCAATTCGGATAATCCAATCAATGTCAGTTGGAATCTTGGACTCCATATCTTTTATTATATTTGCGATTAAGTGCAGTTGTTTTTTTCCATCAGCAGATAATTGATAAGAACCGCTTGGGAATAATATATCACTGTTTACGATGAAACGGTCGCCGTCTGTTGTGATTGTTGTTCGATCGCCCATGGCCAGTTTAACAGATTTATAGAATTCTGATTGATACTTTGATACATCGTTTAATTCTGCAACTTTGTCTGCCAATGCTTTGTTCAAGCGGTTTGACATTTCTATGTATTCAATTTCTTGGGCGCGCGCCTTTTCTTCGGCTAAATCCAGTGCCGCCTGTAATTTTTCAAGTTGTGATGATAATTCAGATGTTTGAGCAGCCATCTGGTCATGCAATAATTTGCGTTCTTGTTCCAGTTGGGTTGCTTTTTCTTTGCTTACAGATGTTTGTGCCAACATATCTGTGGTTTGTGCTAGCACGTCATTTGTATTTTGTAGTTGCATTACAAGACTATCCAGTTGTGCTTGCATTTCTGAAATTTTGGATTCGTATGCAGTTATTAAATCTTCGGTGTTACCATCCATGTTTTGCAGTTCGTCACGTGCCATTAACAGTAAACGATTCGCTTCACGTTTGTATGATTCCATTTGTTCAATTGTTGCGGCTTGTTCTGCGTTAATTTGTTTTAATTCTGCGACCGCACGTGTTCCTGTTGCTTTGTTGAATACACTGGTTGTGGTCCATAAAAACACGAACATAATTAGTAAAAATATTAATATGATAACCAGATTAGAAAACAGGTCAACAAAGCCTGGCCATGCATTTGTCTGATTACGATAGCGAATATTCATCATGTTTTTCTCTCTCTTCTTTTGTTTTATTATTCTTGGGACAGGGTCTGTTCCAATGTTTGTACGCTTTTTGTTAATTCATGTGTCGCAAGGTTGATTTTTGGTAATACCTTGGCAATTATATCAGTAGTTTCCTTGTGACTGTGTATTGATATAAAGTCCAGCAGTGTGTGGAATATCGTGTTTTGTGCAATCTGAATTTGTAATGCCAGAAAACTGACAATTAAACTGCCTGCTAGACCTAGTAGTGAGCTGGTAAATGCGGTTGTCATACCAGATAAAGGTTTTGCAATACCTATTTGCATTGATTGTAATACTGTTTCGTCTGAAAAGTTTAATGATGATATTAATTCTGCAAAACCGCCAACGGTTAATATTAGTCCCCAAAATGTGCCAAGTAATCCTAAAAATATAAGTGTGTTTGTGATGTATCTGACAGCTTCGCGTGAATCTTCAAATCGTATAATCACCATGTTGGCGATATCGTCTATCATGGATGCAGATATGTGTTTTGAGCGAGATGATAGTATCTGTGCCACAGGGCGCAATAAATAAGGGCGCTTGGTTATATTGTGTTTACCATGAATATATGCATCTATCCATTTGTATTCTGGTAATAATTGAAATACTTGGACAAAACATAAACCAATTCCAAACAATGTGGTACCAATTATAACACCATTCAGCCAGATATTGGCAGTCGCAAATTGCATAAATTCTGCGTTGAAATACAAAACAACCGCAAAAATCATAGCGGTAAACAGTGTCATGCGATTAAGAATCTTGTGAAAATGTTTCCTCATATTATGAACATTCCCTGCCTTTGATAAAATTCTAGTAAAATTACGTATTTCTTGTCAATAGGGATTATTTATTTTCCCCATTTTGTGTCAATCGTATATTCTGCAACTAGTGGTACGGATAATTTTACAATATTTTCCATTTCGGATTTTATTTGTGTTGCAAATAAATCAGCAAAGGCAAAATTGCATTCAAACACTATTTCATCATGAACTTGCATAATCATACGTATTTTATCGCGGTTGGGTTTGACGATTTTTTCGTTTATTAAAACCATTGCACGACGCATTAGGTCTGCTTCAAATCCTTGAATTGGGGCGTTTATTGCAGCGCGCATAGCGTACGATCGCATGCGTGGGTTGCGTATTTCAGGCAATTCAATGCGACGCCCCCATGGGGTGTAAACACACGCATTTTCAAGTGCAAATTGTTTAGTCTTTTCAATGTATGATTTTACTTCTGGCAGACCGGACATATAAGAATCTATTAGTTTTTGTGCTTCTGATCTGCTAATTCCTAGCTGAGAAGATAGGCCAAACGAAGAAATGCCATATATAATAGAGAAGTTTACTGTTTTTGCAGCACGTCGCATATCTTTGGGAACAGGTTGATTGTTGGGAATGTTGAATATTTTACGCGCGGTCTGAATATGTATGTCTGAACAATTGTTAAATGTGTCTTTGAATGTTTTTATGTCTGCGATATCTGCCAGCAGGCGTAATTGGATTTGTGAATAATCAATAGATATAAGTACATTGCCTGGTGATGCGATAAAACATTTTCTTATTTCTTCGCCCAGTTCGGTTTTTATAGGGATGTTTTGTAAGTTTGGATCACGACTGGATAGGCGACCTGTGTTGGTGCTGGTTTGTAAATATGTTGTATGAATACGGTTGTCGGATGCAATTTGATGTGGCAATGCGTCTGCGTATGTGCTTGCTAGTTTGGCGATAGAGCGCCATGATAATATTTTTTCTATGATTGGGTGCGCTTCAATTAAATCGTTCAGTGTATCTGCATCTGTAGATCTTTTTTTGTTTGCAGGCAATTTCAGTTCTTCAAATAATACAATACCAAGTTGTTTGGGGCTGGCGATATTAAATTCATGTCCTGCATCGTGCCATATTTCTGATTCTAATTTTTGTAATTGTTTATGAAATACAATAGATAATTGATTTAGGCGTGTTTTGTCAGCCATAACACCTGTTCTTTCTATTTGTAATAGTACGGGCATTAATGGCAAATCACATGTTTCATATAATTTTTGTAAAGTGTGATTTTTGTTTAATTCTGGACGCATTAAATCATATAATGCAAAAGATATGCAGGCATCTTCGGTTGCGTATTTTGTGCAAGCATCAATTGACAAACTGTCAAAATGCATGTCTTCACTTTTTGTTTTTAGCGGGAATAAACTGGCAAACTTTATGGTTTCGTGCCCCAGATATTTTAATGCAAGTTCATCAAGACTGTGGCCATGTGTTGTGCCATGTAATACATAGGATAATAACATAGTATCATCAATTGGGGTAATATGCGATATGTCCCAACCTTCGTTAGCCATAATATGTAAGTCGTATTTTAGGTTATGACCAATTTTAGTAATGTTTTTGTTTGTTAAAATGGGCCATAGGGCTTTATGAACATCTGTAATACTTAACTGATTTGGCGCCAGTGAATCTGTATTAAACAAATCGTTTGTTCCTGTTTTGTGACGTATCGGAATATATATACCGTTGTTTTTTGATGTTGCTAGTGATATCCCGACTAGTTTGCTTGTCATTGAATCAAGACCTGTTGTTTCTGTGTCTATGGATAATGTTTCTCCGACCGTTTCAAGAAATGTTTGCAAGTCTGATATACTGTGTATTGTTTTATAATTGAATTCTATTTGCGTGTTTTGTGGATGGTTACCGGTTTCTGTTGCCGAATCTAAATTACATGCGTTGTCCGTAAAAACAAATGTAGATACAGGTATGTTTTCTGGATTGTTTGGAAATGCTTTTTCTATTTTTGTAAACAGTGAATTACTTTCTATTTCCTTTTTTACAAAATCTAAGGCACCAGATTTATTAAATACAAAAGGTGATATTTTTATATCTAATAAATTAACGTCATCTTTTAATGTAACCAGTTTTTTTGAAATATAGGCCAGTTCACGATTGTCAGATAATAAATTACGGGTACGTTCGTTTGTTATGTCGCCAATATTGTTGTATAGATTATCCAAACTGCCAAATAAATTGATTAATTCTGATGCTTTTTTGGGTCCAATTCCAGGAACCCCGGGTACATTATCAGACGAATCGCCCATTAATGCCTGGACATCTGTAACCAAGGTTGGAGGTACACCAAATTTTTCTATGACTTGGGGGGTACGAATTTCTTGTTGCTTCATTGTGTCATACAGAAATGTACATTCAGAAACAAGTTGCATTAAGTCTTTGTCGCTGGTTATTATTCTGGTTGAACTTGTGCTGTCACAGTTGTTTTTTGCCAGTGTTGCAATTACATCATCTGCTTCTACCCCTGGGACACATAATACAGGGATGCCCATTTTAATAAGGCCCTGTTTAATAATTTCCCGTTGGGTAATTAAATCTTCGGGTGTTTCAGAACGGTTTTGTTTGTATGCAGGGTATATGTTTTGACGAAATGTGATACGTGATGCATCAAAAACACATATAATACAGTCATCTGGTTTTGCAGACGATAATATTGGCAGAATCATGTTTATAAAACCATAAATAGCGCCAGTAGGTGTTCCATCGGATTTAGTTAGGCGACTGTGAACGCCATAATATGCGCGAAATAATAAAGAGTTTCCGTCAATTAATGTCAGCATTACTTTTTTCCTGGTGTCTGTGATTTTTTTGTTAAAGGGGGCTGAATCTGCCCCCTTTGTAACAGATTTTAGAACATATAACGTATTTTTACACGTCCTTCGTATTGTAGTAAATCGTATTCGTTTGTTGCAACCTTGAATAAATCAGATGCGTATAATACGCGACCTTCTAAATCAATGTTGAATGGTATTGCTGGAATATCCAGTGTTATCCCAAGCATACCTTGGTATGCAACGGTGTTTTGTATTTCAATATTGTTAAATTTACTGGATTCAAAGGTTGTTCCGATACCAGCACCAATATATGGCTTGATAACAGGGGTTGGTAATTTCAAATAAGCGTTAACCAATCCAATGTTAAGAGTTGTGTTATCTGAATCCATATAATTATATTCTAGTTCAAAGCGTGCCAGTGGAATATCTACGCCAAATATTGCGCCATAAGATTGTGATGAGTGGGATATATCTTGATCAGAAAACAGGGTATATCCACCGATGCCATATGTACCACCTGTATAAAAGTTGAATAAAATACCTGCGTTTGCAGCGCCTGCAGATGCCATAATCATAGCAGCAGTTAAAATACCAAAAGATTTTATTTTCATGTTTTCTCCTTTCTGTGATATTATAATAGGAAAAGGGTATAAAATATGCAAGAAAATAAACCTGTTTTGATTGTTGGATTGGGTAATCCGGGGGCCGAATATAAAAAGACACGTCATAATGTTGGTTTTATGGCGATGGATATGTTGGCTGAAACGGGTGCTGTTTGGAAAAACGAACAAAACGCACTGACAACACGTTTGGATGTTAATGGTATACGTGTTATTTTGGCAAAACCACAGACGTTTATGAATAATAGCGGTGTTTCTGTCTTGGGTTTGATGACTTTTTATAAAATTCCGCTGGAAAATTTAATAGTAGTGCATGATGATATGGATATAAATGTCGGTGTTGTTCGTGAAAAAATTGGTGGTGGCAGTGCAGGGCATAATGGAATTAAATCTATTGATGCAAATGTTGGGCGTGATTATAAACGTGTAAGAATCGGTATTGGGCACCCTCGTGATTTTGACTTGAAGATGGATCCTGCGGATTGGGTTCTGGGACAATTTAGTGCGGAACAATATCAATTAATAATTGATTCTATATCAAAATTACAATTGTTGTAAAATGATGTAACTGGTGCGACCAGGGGGACTTGAACCCCCACAGGTTTCCCCACAGCATCCTTAGTGCTGAGCGTCTACCAATTCCGCCATGGTCGCAAGAAATATATTTTTTAATATTTTTACAAGTTGTTATTTGTTTTTCAACCCTTTTTATGATAAAATATTAATTAGTATTAATTGTAAGGGAGAAATAATATGAAAAAACTGTCATGTATATTATTAAATTGTTCGTTGTTTGCAATGTTGCCGGTGTTGGCGAATGCCGCAGGAACTTATTATACAGGGGGGTATCAATCGCCACAGACTAGATATGCTCAGCCTTCATATATGCAACAACGCGGTAATATGGGAAATTATTCACAACAGGGTGTTTCTTCTTATACACGTAGTAAGTATGCTAATGCTGGTTATTCTAATCCAAATTCAAATATGAATTATCAGCGTAACGTTGCGCAGCAAAAGCCAGTGCAAAAAAATGCATCTGATGTAAATAACAAAGGTTTTACATTAGGGGCTGATTTTTCTCGTCAGACTTCAATGTGGCAGTTTGAAATGCAAAGTTCTGATTCTATTTTGCATTATGATAATATTGATTGGAATGTTTTTGGTGTTAATGCGGGATACGTTTTTGGTGATAAAACACCTGTTCAGATTTCTGCAGGGTTTAAATATGGTATGCAGGCAAATAAATCAACAATGGTTGACGACGATATAACCAATGGTGGTTATTTGGTCGCAGAATATTATGACGATGATAATAAATTTGTGGGAAATCAAATTGGAAATGCGCTGTCTATTGGTACTAGTAAAGATGGGTCTATGATGGCTTTTAATGCGGGTATTGGGTTAAAGGATTTCTTTAAGTGGGGTAATTTGAAAGTAACTCCGTCTGTGGGGTGGCGTTATCTAAAATATAGTTTGGAAACACATGATAACTATGGTTTGTCAATGGATATATTTGATGGTGAGGGCGGTTGTATAACTGTTCCTGGCAGTAACGAAGTTCAATGCGATCCAGTGTTTGTTTTGTATTATACTGGCGCAGATGGCAAAACCGAAGGTGTGTTGTTTTTGCGTAGTGATACCAATGAAAATGGTCAGATTGATGTTGACGATATGATTTTAATTCCAAACGTTACAGATCCAGAGGTAAGTACAGGTAGTAACTATTATTATGCACAGCCAGGTATCAGCCATAAATATGATGTTACATGGTCTGGTCCTTATTTGGCATTAGATATGCAGTATGATATGAATTCAAACAACAGTGTGAATGCTTTTGTTGAATTGGGTTTGCCTTCTTATACGGCAACAGGTGATCAACCATATCGTTTTGATTGGCAACATCCAAAATCAGTAGAAGATACTGCGGGGCTTGGTTCTGCGTTTCATATCGGATTGGGTGCGAATTGGACAACTGCGCTATCAAACAGTGTGTCATTGTCTATTGGTTTGACGTATGATTATTATACGGTTTCTGGGGCAGATGCATCAACATATCTGAATGGTGAATATTATACAGATTTGTATAATCAGATATTTGAATTAGGCAAATATGAAAGCGAAGAAGAAATGCTGGCAGATAATGCAATTGCCCAAGATATTAAGGAAATTGAAACAGAGTGTCCTGGTTGGGTATGTAATTCTAGCGGTGAAATAGATTCCTTTTATAAATCTATGGGTATTCGTGTAGGTTTGAATGCAAGGTTCTAATTGGCGTGGGGTATATGAATGTTAAAGCGAATATTTGTTAGTATTTTGTTGCTGTTTGTTACGCTAATTGCAAACGCATCTGAATTAAAGTCTGATGTGTTTGTGAATATAACAAGCGATACCGCAGCAAATGCTAAAAATATCGCTTTTGATGAGGCAAGACGTCAAATTATCGCCGAATCTTTGTGGCAATATGTAGATGTAGATTCTTTGTCAGAGTTGTTAAAAAATACAAAATCAGATGTTTTGATGAATATGATTTCTTCTTCTAGTATTGATGGAGAACAAACGTCTGATACTACATATTCTGCTAATATTTCTATGTCGTTGGATGTTGAAGCGGTGCGTAAATGGTTGAATGATGGCGGTGTTCAGAATTGGTTGCCAGATATGCAAAATCAAAATATGTCGGTTGTTGTTGTTGATTTGCCCAGTCGTTTGGCAAGTTGGGTGGAACTGAATAAAATTGCATCAGAAAAGAATATTCAATTGAATACAAAAAATATATCAGGAAATATTCTTCGTTTGGAAATACCGTCTTCTGTTCGTGGCACGTTTACAATTGCTGTACGTGAAAATGGATGGAAATATGCTGATAAAAATGGTGAATTACATATTTGGAAATAGTATTTAGGATAAAAATGAAAAAAATATCTTTTGTTGCAATTTGTACGCTGTTGCCGTTTGGTGTGTTAGCATCAGATGGTGCAAAGTTGGATTTAAATATTCGTCGTATTGGTTTAGAGTGGTCCAAGACAGATGTAAAACATGCAGATGAATATCAGAATTCGCCTGTGTCTGCATTGAAGGCGGACAGTCAAGATTTTATAAAAGGTATATTTGATTCTGCATTGGAATATAATAAAAATCGTTTGCAGTGGGTTAATGGATTGTTTATGGAATATGGTGAAACAAAGCTAAAGCCATATAATAGTGTTCCAACAGTCAGTGAAAATGCAGACGATATTATTTTATCAACAGATTTATCATATGCATGTTGGGAATTTACAGATTTTAAGTTTGGTCCAACTGTACGTGGGGCATATGATACAGAATTCAAGACAGATGGTACTGCGCCTCGTCAGAATATTCTTCGTACAAATGCCGGTATTTCACTGTTTGATAATGAAGTTATAAAAAGTTTATATTTAACCGGCGTGTATGAATATGATTTTACATATTCTGGTAAAGAGACAAGTAAGTTGGCGGCTGAATTTGGTTGGCGTCTAGAATATGCTGTGCGTGAAGGTGTAAAATTATCTACAAATGGCTATTATCGTGAATATCTTAGTTATTCTGAATTTGTTCCAACGGATTTGGAACGTGATTTAAGTGCTGTTGTGCGTTTAGATACAAATTTGTGGGGTGATTTGACAATGGGGCCATATGTTCAATATCGTCGTGCACGTGCGCGTGGCACAGATATTTATGGCAGCAGTATGATTATGGGGATATCATTTAATTATATAACATCGTTTGGTTTGATAAAATAAAATCCCCCGTTTGGGGGATTTTTTTTCTGACAGAATATGAATTATTTTTCCAAAGCCGCTGTAATTTGGCTTGCTGGAATTGCGCCTGGGAAAGCCTGTTCGTTGATAATCAAGAACGGTGTTCCTGTGATTTCAAAACGTTGTGCCAATTCACGAACATTTGCCAATTCGCGTGCTACAACTTCGCCTTCCATATCTTTCTTTAATTGATCTGTATCCAAGCCTGCTTCTGTTGCAAATTTCATGATATTCTTTTCAATTGCAGCAGCCAATTTTGCTTGGTCGTCAATTTTTTCTTGTGGACGATATTCACGTGTCATAATCATATCTACCAATTTTGCAGCTTTGTCATTGCCTTGCAATTTTGCAGCAATCATTGCGCGTGCAGGTGCATCTGACATTACGCCATGGATAGAAAAGTTTTTGATAACAACACGAACATCATCACGTTCTTTCAGAACACGATCCAGTTCGCCATGTACACGACGGCAATATCCACATGATGCAGCTGTCCAGACATAAATTGTGTTTTCTGCATCTACGTTACCCAATACTGGCGCGTCAATTGCCATTGCATCGCCATTTTTGCGAACATATTCACGAACTGCTTTGTTCTTCATTTCGTTCTGTTGCGCCTGCATTGCTTCAACCATTTCCTGCAAGATTACTGGATTAACGCTTGTCAGGTAATATGGTGTGTACAAACGGCATACACAGCCTGCGATTAACAAAACAGATACCAGTTTTACTGTTTTTTTAACTAATACAGAACCAGTTGTTGGTTTTTTTGCATCAATCTTAACCAGCTCGCCGCCGAACAAGAACAACGCAATTGCCAAAACCAGCACCAAGATTGTCCAAATCATGATTTTCTCCTTCTTCTGTTGAACATGCAAACAATAGCAAATTTTAATAAAAGCGCAAGGAATAAATATAAATTTTTTAATTTAATTTTAACATTTTCCGCATTATTGGTAACTGTACCCCCTGTTGCATGCACACACTGTCCAAAAAACGTAATGTTATACTTAAATTTATAGGCAATTTATATAGTCTATTTATATATGGTGATGCACAGTCTGTACATACCGCCCGACCTGTTCGTGGCGACAAATAAGATAAGTTTTCACATTTACCACACCCAGAACAACGTGACAAATCCAGCGCATACCCCAATTCCTGTAATAAATTAATTTCCCAGTTTAAATACACGTCATAAATATCATCGCCCTGTAAATTTTCCAGCAAATCCATTGTATTATCATACAGGATTGGATACTCTTCCCGTTCTGGCAGCAACATATCAAGCAGCCCAAATGCAGCATTCATTGCCATACACGCCCCAGAATTCAGCATTAAACTTGCTGCCACATTTTTTTCTGCTTCCCAATGAAATGTGCCCAGCTGTGAATCTAAACGTGCATTCCACGTTAAATTTCCAAACTGACCAACCAACGGCTTATTTTTCTTAGCTACAACTGCGCCACGCATCACACCCGCAATAATTCCATAATCGCGCGAAAACACACGCCCCAATGCATCACGTTCGTTCAAAGGGCGCAATCCAATCAAAACACCATTTGATTCCAGCTTCACTGTTATTATTCCAAAACCTGTTTTTGCAACCCTATCAGTTTTTTACAACCAGCAACAGCCAAATCCATCATTTTTATTATTTGTTCTGATGTAAATGGGTGTTGTTCACCTGTTGCCTGAATTTCTACAAACTTGCCACTGCCAGACACAACAAAGTTCGCATCCATTTCTGCACCACAGTCTTCTTCAAAATCTAGATCTAAAATCAGTTCACCATCACGCACACCAACGCTGACAGCTGCAACATCATCCATAATTGGGTTCTCGTTAATTCTGCCCTGGGCAATCAGCCACCTTATCGCCAAAGACATTGCGACAAATCCACCTGTTATTGCGGCGCACCTTGTACCACCGTCAGCCTGAATAACATCACAATCAATTGTAATTGTATGTCGCCCCAAACGTTCCATATCGACCACGCTACGCAACGCCCGTCCAATCAATCTGGATATTTCTGCGCTTCGATTATCCTTGCTTATGGCTTCTCGCCCTTTGCGTACACCAACTGCACGTGGTAACATTGAATATTCAGCCGTCACCCATCCACCGGTTTTATTTTGCAACCGTTTCCATGTTGGTTGATTAAAATCAACCGACGCCGTACACAACACCTGGGTTCCACCCATTTTTATTAAACACGATCCTTCTGCCCACTTGTTAATACCTGTTTCCAAAGACACAGGACGCATTTGATCAAATTTTCGCAACGATGGACGCATCATATCTTATATCCTTTTATATCTAATCACATAACATCAATCATTATTATACAGTACCAAACCAAAATCAATTTTTTAAGTTTGCTTTTTAGTACAATGATTGGTATCCTAGCACACTTGAAAAGGATATTTATGTCAGCACAGACAATACGCCTGATAAAAAAAATAATTAGTTATTCAGGAATTTTCTTTTTTGCCCTGGCCGCAGTAATGCTGTGGTGGCAATTGCGTAATTACAGTTTATCTGACATATTTCATGCAATTACAAATATACCACTAACTAATTTATTTGCGGCATGTTTGGCATGTCTGGCTGGATACTTTGTACTATCATTATATGATTACCTGGCATTAAATTATGTTGGTGGTCGTGTCACGTGGTGGAAATGGATGCTGGCTGGAATGCTGGGGTTTGCAATCAGCAACAATGCTGGTAATGCCGCCATCAGTGGCGGTGCGATTCGGTACCGTTTATATACACGCTGGCGCATCCAGGCATCTGACATATTTAAAATGCTAACACTATCTGGGGTGACATACTTTCTGGGGGTGGCAGCAATTGTCGTAATTGGATATTTTCTGATTCCGCACGATCAGGTTTCACAATCCGCTGGATTGTCAATGGGTCTGGGATGGTTATTTGGTATTTGTTTAGCACTGATACTTGCATACTTTGCATCCACACTTGCATTTCAGAAAAAAAGCATTCGTATTGGCCAAATCAAATTTCATGTTCCAACACCACGCATTGCGACAATTCAAATAATACTGGGAATTACAGACAGTGTTCTGGCTGGTTTAGTACTGTATTTCTGCCTGACACCATTTATTCAAATACCATTTGGTACATTTATCGGCCTGTTTGTTATTGCCCAGGCCACTGGTATTTTCAGCCAGGTTCCCGGTGGCATCGGTGTATTTGAAACGATATTTTTAACTGCCCTGCCGGGCACAATTGATAAAGCCGACGTATTTGGTGCCCTGCTGGCATACAGAATCATATATTATGTACTGCCACTGATTGGTGTTGGGGGATTATTTTTCATCTATGAACGCTATCTGCGATCTAAAATGAAAGCCTGGGCACGACAGGCCAAAGAAAAAATTCCACAAATTCAAGAACGCATTAAAAATACTGCAAAAAAAGTTCGCCCAACAAATAAAAAATAAATACCTTGCGAACTATAATATAGCATGTTAAAATCGACCCTGTGTATGAAAACATTAAGGGCTGATATAAGTGTTTATCTTATCGTTGCTTTTTGTAATTTGCATGGTGCTGATGATTATCGTGGCACTTTCCCTTGGCATGGGCATGGACGCCCCATGGGGACAAATTACGCACAATATTTCATACGCCCCAAAAATAAAAGGATTATTAAATGTCAAAGAAAATTTATGTGGATGCAGTCCACCCGGAAGAAACACGTGTGGTAGTTGTCGATACAACAACCAATCGTGTATCTGATTTTGACGTTGAAACAACGACAAAACCCCAGATTAAGGGAAATATTTACCTGGCCAAGGTTATACGTGTTGAACCATCGCTTCAGGCGGCATTTGTCGACTATGGAACGGGCAAGAATGGATTTTTACCATTTTCTGAAATTCATCCAGATTATTACCAGGTAACCCCCGAACAGAAAAAGAAGTTATTAGAACTGGCGCATGCCAACATTGTCGATGATGACGACGATCCAAACGACGAAGAAGATGAAATCGCAGAATACGACGATCACAGCGCTGGCGAAGATAACAAAGAATTTATTAAGCGCACACACGAATTTAAAATTCAGGATGTCATAAAACCAAAACAAATCCTGTTAATCCAAGGTGTCAAAGAAGAACGTGGTCAAAAAGGCGCATCAATGACAACATACTTGTCATTGGCTGGTCGTTTTGCTGTCTTGATGCCAAATTCACGCAAACGCAACAGTTATGGTATTTCCAAGAAAATTTCTGACAAAGCCGAACGTGCACGCCTGCGTGAAATTTTACATGGCTTAAAAATTCCAAAAGGTATGACTGTTGTGTTAAGAACTGCGGCATTTGGTGCGGCCCCATCTGACATTGCAGCGGACTATGATTATTTGGTCAACCTGTGGAATGAAATTCGCAAAACCACACTGGAATCTGTGGCCCCTGTCACAATTCACACAGAAGATTCGTTACTGCGTCGTGTTGTTCGTGATTTTGTTAGCGACAAAGAAGACACGCTGGTCATCCAGGGCGAAGAAGCATATGACGCCGCCAAAACATATTTTCAGCAAATGTACGGTCGTGCACCACGCAAACAATTGGTTCACTATAAAGACGTCGCCGTTCCATTAATGGTTAAAGCCGGGGTTGAAAAACAACTAGAAGGTTTGCATGGCCCATATGTCACATTACCATCTGGCGGTTCATTGGTAATCAACCAGACCGAAGCCATGGTGACAATCGACGTTAATTCATCTCGTGCAATCAAAGAAAAAGACATCGAACAAACGGCTCTGAATACAAACCTGGAAGCGGCCGAAGAAATTGCACTGCAATTACGTTTGCGTGATTTGGCCGGAATTGTTGCCATCGATTTTATCGACATGGAAGAAGAACGCAACAATCGCAAACTGGAACTAAAAATGCGCGAAGTTATGAAACGTGATCGTGCACGTACCCAGATTGCAAAAATCAATAATTTTGGTGTATTGATGTTATCACGTCAACGCCTGCGCAGCAGTTTTATGGAATCTTCTTATGTTCAGTGTCCACACTGTATGGGTTCTGGTGTTGTGCCATCTATCCAGACAGCGGCAATTATTTTATTCCGTCACCTGCAGGAAAAATTATTGGCAAAATCTGCCCAGAAAATAATAATGACTGTTCCAACGGATGTGGCTGTATATTTGCTTAACCACAAACGTGCAGAACTGGCAGAAATGGAATCAAAATTCGAAACAGAAATTGTTATCATTGGTGACGACAGCCTGATGAGTATTGATCAATATTCTATCCAGCGTGTTGCGCCAGAACAAAATAAAACCGAAGACTTGCTGGGGGCATACGCACCATCGACTGATGCCCAGCGTAAAAATGCACGCCACGTTGATGCAAAAAAGACAACAATGAATGCACCACGTCGTAAACGCAAAAAGCAACCCCAGAAAAAACAAAGTTTGTGGAAAAAACTGGTTGGATAAAAAACGCCCCAATTGGGGCGTTTGCACATAATACAATGAAACAATTAAATGACAATGATATCGCTGCAATGATTGGGGACGAATTCCGCCCTGATGACAACGATACACGCAAAAGTGTACGATCTGAATTACACTTATCACGCCGCATTGTTCACACCCA
>JAZOTB010000031.1:0-3965 GCA_045657405.1 Candidatus Enterousia sp. | reverse complement strand
GAAACACCACTGATACGACTTGGCACGATTTTACCACGTTCTGTGATATAATGTGACAATAACTTAACGTCTTTATAGTCAATAACCTTGCCCTTTAATGGGTTAGATTTTTTACGATAAATTGCTGCACGAACTGCCATTATTCTGCCTCCTCTGTGTTCTTTTTCATCATAATAGAGGGTGTTGTTGACAATTCTTCAACACGAACATTCAAGAAACGAATAACATCTTCATCAATACGTGAACGACGTTCCAATTCTTTGATTTGTGCACCCGGCAATTCAATATTCAGCATAACGTAATGAGCCTTGCGGTTTTTACGAATAACATATGCCAAGTTTTTCAATCCCCAGAATTCTGTAGATTTAACATCGCCACCCAATTCCTTGATGATTTCTGCAAATTTAGCCGCTTTTTCTTTTACCTGCGGCTCGGTTAAGTCCTGGCGAAAAACCAAGACGCTTTCGTAATAAGCCATTTTATTTCCTTTGGTTTATACAGCTGACAACACCATGTCATCAGCAGGAACGAACCATATTATGGCAAGATTTTAAAAAAAATCAAGTGTTTTTATACATATATATAATATAAAACCACCACAAAACTTTAATATGAATTTTATACTTGCACGAATCGGTTAAATATTACTAGTATGCCATATCAACAAACATCACACAGGGGGAAAAAGTGATAATCGGGATCGGAATAGACTTAGTTGAATGTGGCCGATTTTTAGATTGGTCTGCATTCAAAAAACAACGCATATTTACCAAGAAAGAATTGGAATATGCTGACAACGACAACGCAAATTCTGAACGTCATTTGGCAAATTTTTGGGCTGCACGCGAAGCTTTTCTAAAAGCAATTGGTACAGGGTTCGGCGATGACATCGCATTTTCAGATGTATCTGTTGTACATAATGACAATGGTCGCCCAGAATTATTAATATCTGGCGGCGCCAAGGCTGCATTAAAGGAATTGGCTGGGGGCAACGCAAACATACATCTATCTATCACAGACCAAAGCGATTATTGCGCTGCAATGGTTGTTATTGAAACAAAATAAAAATCCCCGAACGGGGATTTTTTTATTCGTCTTTGAACAACCTTGCAGGGTCAACTGCACTGTTGCCACGTCGCACCTCTAGGTACATTTCCGGTTTATCTGGACTCATACGTCCCACAGGTTCTCCGGCCAACACTTCCTGTTCCAAAGCAACATCAATACTACCTAAGTTTGTCATAACTGTATTATATCCATTTTTATGTGACATAATTACAACACGACCAAAGCCACGAAAACTGTCTGCAAATTTAACAACACCATCAGCAGGCGCCAGCACCAACGCCGCACCACGTGTACGAACACGCCAACCATCAGACTTTAATCCCAATGCAGTTTTTTCACCAAATCGTACAACAACACGCCCACGCACAGGCAAATTTAACTTTCGCTTTGAAAAGCGAGAATCAGCAGACATTTCAGAGCTACCTACACCAGCAGACAATTCAGAAATACTTTTTGCACGCGCAGATAAATCACGCAATTTTTTTTGTAACGCAGTCTGTTGACTTTTTAGTTTTTCATTTTGCGCACTACGTGTCTTTAGTAATTTATCTAACTCTTTTTTCTCACGATTATATCGTTTAGCGGTTCTATCCAATTTTTCTTTTTCAATTGCACGTGCATTACGAGTTTTTTCAAGTTCTTGAATTTGATTTTCAGCTGTTTTTATCTGTGCATTCAACTTATCAGCTGCCCCCGACAACACAGCCGACATCAACACATAATCGCGCATATTTTCTGTATCAAAATTAGGATGCATTGCAACAAATAATATACTGGCCGCCGACTCAGAAACAACATCTTGATATTTCTGCATTTCTGCAGTTAATTCATCCAATTTAGAGTCTAAATCTGCAATTTTTTTTGCCATCTCACTTCGTTTATCTTCCAAAGAACTAACTTTGTCCGCCGCACGTACTAACTCTTTCTTAGTTTTAGAAATTTCCCTATCGGATGTTTTAACCTGTTGTTCCAATTTTTGATTTTGCTGTTCTGTTTGTTTAATTTGAGCATTAATCTTGGACAATTCACTGGCACCCATCACAGGTCCAGCAAACATAAATAACAAAGAGAAAATCACAAAAATTCGCTTCATTATTTTTTTATTACTTTCAAGAAAACCTTTTTACCTTTTTGCACCATAAATTCATCAGCGACACAAACAACATGTTTGATATCTGTAATTTTAGTTCCATCAATCTGGATACCCCCCTGTTCTACCATACGTCTGGCCTCAGACTTAGAAGCAAATAACCCTGTTGCAACCAAGAAGTCCAGTATTCCGATATCAGACCCCATTTCAATTTCAACACTTGGCACATCTGACATATCTGCACCACCACCAAACAACGCAGCAGATGCATTTTCTGCCGCCACAGCCGCATCATGCCCATGCGCAATTTCAGTTGCTGCAAACGCCAAAACTTTCTTGGCCTGATTAATTTCAGAACCCTGCAATGCAGACAAACGCGCAATTTCATCCAATGGGATTTCTGTAAAAATCTTCAAGAATTTTTCAACCAAGTCATCTGGTGTATTGCGGAAATATTGATAATATTCGTATGGCGACGTTTTATCTTCATTCACCCACACCGCATTACCCGCAGATTTACCAATTTTATTGCCATTTGAATCTGTAATCAGTGACGTTGATAAAACAAATACTTCCTTACCCAGTTTTTTACGAACCAGTTCAATTCCCATAATTGAATTACCCCATTGATCTGCGCCACAAAATTGCAAAATACAATTATGCTTTTTATACAATTCCAAGAAATCAACCGCCTGAAAAGTCATATAATTAAATTCCAAAAACGTCATACCATTATCCAAGCGACGCTTTACAGATTCCATAGACAACATACGTGGCACAGTAAAATCAGACCCAAAATCACGCAAGAAATCTAAGTGACTATAATTTTTCATCCAATCATAGTTATCAACCATAATTGCCTGATTATCATCAAAATTGATAAACTTTGAAATTGATTTACGCAAACCAGTACAGTTTTTTGCAATCTGTTCTTCTGTCATCATTGGGCGCCCCTTGTCACGACCAGATGGGTCACCGATACGCCCAGTTGCACCACCGACCAATGTGATTGGACGATGTCCGAATTTTTGGAACCAACGCATCAACATTAACGATGCCAAATGTCCAACGTGCAGTGAATCACCAGTTGGATCAGTCCCCCAATAAGCAGTAATTTTTCCAGAATTTAATGCATCATTTAACGCATCCATATTTGATGCCTGATTAATAAACCCACGTGCTTCTAATTCCTGTAATAATTCATTTTGCATAATAAAAATCCTTTATCACGCAAATCATACCACGTATTTTCCCAACATGCAAGAAATGTAGCAGACAAAGTTTATTCCGCAAACGGGGGATTTTTAATTCTTATCTTTTTTCTTGGTTGACTTTCTGTCTGACACTTTGTCTTGTTTATTGCCTTGTAACGTATCCCCATTTATTATCAAATTTCCAATTGCGCCACCGGCCGCACCAACACCGCCAACCGCGGCACCAGTGGTAACTTTTTTAGAACTCTCTTCTTTTTGTGCCGCCCAGGCCGCTGCATCCGCACCATTGGGGTCAGATAGCGCACGGGACAGTGATGTGTAAACACCACTCATCTTGCCAACACTGATATCGTCATACAGGCCACTCGTCGCACTGTCCAATATACTTTCTGATTCAATACCAGGTTTTATCCCCAAGGCCGCTTTACGTACCTTTAATTCATTCGCCAATACGACATATTCACTGTACAAACCAACCAATTCATTCCCACCTGGCAGTTCAACATCCACTGCGCCACCATTGACACGTTTATCACCATACTTGCACGTAAATGTCGCCAGATATGCACGCATCGCCCTTTCTGCATCTGCAT
>JAZOTB010000030.1:0-1244 GCA_045657405.1 Candidatus Enterousia sp. | reverse complement strand
CGACATATTCACTGTACAAACCAACCAATTCATTCCCACCTGGCAGTTCAACATCCACTGCGCCACCATTGACACGTTTATCACCATACTTGCACGTAAATGTCGCCAGATATGCACGCATCGCCCTTTCTGCATCTGCATCTGATTGTTGTTCAGACAGCCCAGATGCCAACATCATGCCACCAATGCCACCGGCACCAATCGCAGCCGCACCCAATATCTTGTTCGCCAATGATTGTTCACGGGATCGGGCCGCATTGTATTCCTGTTGTAAAGACAAGACCTTTAAATAAGTCGACAAAACACCATTTTTTAATTCTGGCATTTGTTCCATTGAATTTTGAATCGTCTGTATTTGCTCATCTTGTTCTAACAAATCTACTTTTTCATACAAATCAATCACAGACGATGCATTCGCAGACACAAACACAAACACAGATAAAAAAATCATATAAAATTTATTCATTTTTTGATCTATATCTTGCACCACTTGACATAAACATGTTCATTTGAGATCTTACAGCCGTTTCTGGCCCAATGGCAGATTTCCAATTTTTTGATTCATCTATTTTAAAAGGCTCTATAGAACCATCGGGATAAACCTTGCCACTGTATTCATACATACCATCTCTGATATCTTGCACTTCTTGGTTACGACGTGCATGATTTTTGTCATAATCAACCGATGTCTGAAGCACATGTAAAACTATTCGTTGTGAATCTCTACTTGTAGTATATATTCCCCGATTAGACAAGTGTATGTTATATACAATATTTACATTTTTATCTTTATAATCATCCGCAGCAAAAATCATACGTGAATTCATTTCTTTATTAAACGCCTTGTCACAAGTATTGTAATTTCGTATCATCAGCAAATGTTCTTCGTGCCCATCTGGATAAAAACAAGCATGTTCCGTCACCCAATCTACCCACTCTTTACTTGATAAATCAGGTCGTTCCATGTCACATTCTGGCGAATCTAATTCACCATTATCCAACCAATAGAAAACCTGTGATCTGCAACCATGATTATGTTCCCGCTTTTTTAATTCACGACCCGTTTCTTTACTTTTATATTTTAGCGCCGCTATAAAAGCCTGCTCATACTCATCAAATGCAAGTTCTGCAAGTTTGCTGCGATACCTTTGAAATTTTTCATCATCCGATTTGCCCGACATACGTGATACCAAATCAGGGGCCTTATCTTTTAATACAGATTCCATTTCTAACAAAACAGCTGC
>JAZOTB010000029.1:0-30417 GCA_045657405.1 Candidatus Enterousia sp. | reverse complement strand
AGATTGTAATTCATCTTTTTTTTCATTTATTTCTGCATTATGTTTTAACAATTCTTTTTTCTTTTCTGCTATCTTTGCACCTTGAACACCGGCCGCAACACCAGTCGCAACGACACCAGCAGAACCAACAACAGTTGCAGCTATCCAGCCTTTTTTACTTTTTTCACATTTCATTATTTCAGAATCAAGAATTGTTAAATCGTTTTCTAATATCGCTATCGTCTGCAATTTATCTGAATCTGTTGATCCAACACTGGCAACTATATTGCCAACATTAACCGTATCAGAAACACCAGCAACGGCATCAACAGTAAATACACACACTAACATCATGATTATACTAAAAAAATATTTTTTCATAAAATTCCCCTACATAATATATGCGTACATTATATCATAAAAATATAATATATAAAACCTATTTTTACTCATCTTTCTTATCTATTTTAACATAAAAACAGGATTGTTTTCAAAGAATTAATAACAAATAAAAACCCCCTGAACGGGGATTTTTTTACATTGGTATATCATGACATGTTTCTGTTGGTTCAGATTCTGTACAATCTAATTCGTTCTTGGCCCCAATTCCAATAAAGCCCTTCTTGCTGACCGCTTTACAATTCTTGGTTACGACCGATGTACAGAAATGACATACACGTGTTTCACGATTAAACGTTGACCACATTTCACGTGTACCATTACCAGATTCCAATTTTACCTTGTGACTGCCCATTCCTGTAATAGAACTTATGATTTCACCCGCCTTTGTAGTGCCTGCAGTAGCATCAATTACACCACCTGACGACAAAGCAGAAGTACCATGACCACCTTGTGATAACATCTGATTATCAATACCAGAACTTACTTCATAAACTATTGCAAATGGCGCCGCCAATGCCGTAGATGTATCCACAGTTGATGTAGCGCCCGCACCAGCCTCACCGTTATTAACAGGCAACATTTGACACATATACTGTGCAACGTCTATGGACGCATCTTTCGTCGCCTTGGTTACTTCTTCGGTAAACTTTTTATTATAGTTATCCTGTGCTTTGCGCAATGCAGCCACCGCGATTTGTGTTTTCACAGAATTCAACAGATTTGGGAAACGTGCTGTTGTCTTATCACCAGATTTTCCTGTTATCTGTGATAAATCACGTCCACTTACGCAATACTGAATTTCCGGATCTTGCTCAATCAACTGGATTGTACGGTTAATTGTACCAGCAATATTATTCAATTCTTCTTCAATAGTTGCGACAATACCCGTTGCATCTGGAACACTTGAATCTTTCAGATTCATTTCTTTGACTTTTGCAATATATTCTGCAACACCAATTTCGCCAACATCCAATTTTTGTTCTTCATCTTTGACAATACCATCGCCTGTTTTAATAGAACCGAACGATATCATACCTGTAATACGATATTTATTGCCATCTTTGACAGACCGCAAAGATCCAGTTCCAATAACTTCATCTGCTGCAAACCTGTTACAATCTGTGGTGCTACCACAAACCTCTGTCATTTTTGCCTCAACCAATGCCTGACATGTATCCAAGGCAGAATTATCTATGTTCAAATATAATCCCATCAACATTGAATCCAAGTCATCCATTGAAAAGTTAGGATTATCTTGCTTACAAACAACCAATGAATCAATTGGGCAAATATCATGGATATAATCATAATCCATACCAATACAATTCTGGAAATTCGCACCACAACGCGTATCAGCTGTAAAACAAGCCTTGACTTCTTCGGTACATGCATCAACACGCATAGCTTTCAATTTATCTGTAACATATGCCCAGATTTGAGGTTCCATTCTTTCACATCTATCAATTTCTATTTTACAGAAACTACGAGCCATATCTGGTCGTGCCAAACACGCATCCATTGTATCAACACCCTTGCCCGCAATATCGTCTTTACATGCTTTTTGGATACAATCAGAAACTTCAGTCAAACAAGACTGACGCATTTTTGATTCTGCTTTTGTTTCTGCAATTTTGATTGTTGGCGCAGCCTCTCTTAAGAAAGCAGGCCAAACCTGATCACGAACCATAACACATTGATTCAATACACGTTCACAAATAATACGTTTTGAATCCAAACCTTCCATAGTAGATGCAGCAATTCCATACGCGCTGGCATCAAAAGCCTTGTTCGCAGCAGAACTCATATTATCTTTCTTGAATGATTCTGCTTCTGATATTCCTTGCATATTCGCATCTGCAATCGTTGACACACAATTAGACCAATCTTTGCCACATGCATCTTCTGTCATCATACACTTTTTGAATTCAACCATACATGTACCTAAATCGTACTTGTTTGCTTCATTCAAAGAATCTTTTAATGCAGAACGAACATCTGCTTCGGCACTTGCCAATGCAGCTTCGGCTTCGGCACGTTTTTGAGACAAACTATTTTCCAAGCCCTTGCAATCAGATGTAATTTGACGTTTATAAACCTGTGTCAAAAACGCTAGGTCTTTTTCACATTTTTCTGGAACCTGCTGATGACACAATTCCTCTGCCGCCTGATACAAAGAATCACCAACCAATGAAGAAATATCTATTTCCTCATCTTCAAAGACATCTTCATCATCATAAGAATTTTCAAACATCGCCATCAAACTTTCTCGGCTTTGTTTTTTCTTTTCTGCATCTGTCAGTTCATCAACATCAATTATATTACCATCTTCGTCATATTTACGTTCGCCTGCAAATATAATATCTGCATTTGCACCAGCCTGTACTTTCTCAACTTCAACTGTTTTTACATGCTCGGCTTTATCTAATATTTTTTTTATTTCAAGCAATTCATTGTCATATTTAGCATTCAAATCACTGCATGTACAACTGCCGCCATTTTCATTATCAGAAATACAAAAAGAATCCATACAACCATAATAGGCATCATAACATTCTTGGTCATACAAACCACTTACTTCTACTTTGGTTCGTACCTTGGTCCCCATCTGTATTGCAGACTGCTTACCTGCCTTTTTTGTTGCTGCAAACAAGTCACCAGATGGCAATACAGCCATCATTGCGACCAAAGAACATAACACTGATATTTTCTTTGCAAACATATTCTCTCTCCCATCTCAAAAACAAGTATTACATATTAATATCTTCACAAACAGGCTGCGACTGACAGAACTCTTTTTCACCACCACTGGCCGCGCCCATAATACCCATACCAACAGCACCAACAACACCACCAATTGCAGTACCCCAACCTGGACTGACCATTGTACCTGCAGACGCACCGGCCGCCAACCCACCAGAAGCAGCCTTTAACGCAGACGTAGCCTTAGATTCTCCACCTTCTTCGCATGTCTGTTGAACACGGCAAACGTGACAATTACGCAAACTAGGTTCAAAAGAAACACTCTGTATATAACTATAGTTCTTCTGAGATTTATCTGGACCCTCAACCTTGTAGGTATTCAAACAGTTTTGTTCTGCTTCTTCTAAATCTTGCTGACGTGACAATTCTGCAATTTTGGCTTCCAACTCACGCATTGCTCGATTTTCAGCACCAATTTCTGCAATCAACTTTGCAGTATTAAATATACTTGTACCTAAACTACTACGACCAGCAGGTTTTTCTGCATCTTGACATGCTGCCACAGTCTTATCATTTTCAAATTGTTCAAAGAATTCTGCTACTGCGGCCTTAGAATTTGCAATAACTTTCGCACGCAAATCTGACATTGCTTGAGGAGAATCAGGAACCTCCATCAATCCTGCAACAGTTGAATCAGATGTCAAACACGCCATATCTGTACCACAAACACGCCCCAACTGTTCACTAAAGTAATTCACACACCCTTGCATCATTTGATAATCCATCTGCAATACAGCAGCAGACACAATAACATCATATTGCGTTTCATTCTTGCACGAAGGGAACATATCTTGTGGACACATTTCAATAATCTGTGCAGGTGTTTTTCCAACACATTCTGGCGCAGTAAAGTTTTCTCCACATCTATCACGCAAGCATGCATCAATATCATTTTGACAGAACTGTGTACGCAAATACCCCAATTTGTCATTAACGACTGTTTTTAACCCTGGAATAATATCATTACATTCATCAATAATTGGACAAATACCTGCCGCGACATTAACATCTGTCAAACAAGCAGAATTTGTTGATGTTGAACAACCATCTTCCAAACAAACCTGAATCTGTGCCAAACATGTCTGACGACGATACTTATCAGCATATTTTGCAGCATCCGCCAGTATAGATTCAGATTCTGCTTCCCAATCTTTCAAAACATCTGTACGAACAGCCATACACTGATCTAAAACACCTTCGCAAGCATTTGAACGACGTCCCAACAAATCTGGATCCAAGCAATTTTCAAAATTAGTGCCACAACCACCCTTGTCTGCGATACACGCACGATACGCCAACAAGCATTCACCACGATTGTACTTATTTGTTGTATCTAACATTGCAAGTCTTGCCTGACGAACAGCAGCCTCTGCTGTACGTTTATTTGCCAAAGCATTAGTTTTCTGATCAGCCAAATACAAATTAAAAGATTTACAATCTGCAACCACTTGACGTGAGTATAACATTTCTTCCATTTCAGCCTTAGAACCACAGGCTTCTAATTCAGATTCACAATATTCCGCCGCCATTGCATACAAACCATCACCAATATCATTATCTGTATCCAACGCATCTTCATCATCCGAATCGCTATTCAACCATTGTGAAAAACTTAACCCCGATGCACGTGAACTTTTCTTAGCAGCAGCACTTTCCCCAAAAACAATACGTGCCTTGGCACCCAAGTTTTCACGCTCAACACCTTCGGTATATAATTTATCTGCTTCTTCTTGAATTTTTTGAATTTCTTGAATCAATGTTTTTGATGCGTTAATATTAGAAGAGCAAGCACATCTGTAACCTTCGGTTTCATCCAACAAACAAAATTCATCCATACAAGAACGATATGCTTCACGACAATTTTTACTGCCCGATGCCTTCTTTGCAGGTGTCGGAGCTGATTCAACAACAGGTGTAACTTCTTCTTGCACTTCTTCAACTTCTTCTACAACCTCTTCTGCTATATCTTCTGCTATATCAGCATCATCTGCAACACTTGCAGACACTGCCTGTGAAACAGCAACAGCCTTGGAAACCTTTGGCATTCTGGCCCCAGCCGCAGACGTACGGTTTACACCAACACGCGCCACTTCTGCCCCTGCATCCGCAATAGCAAAACCTGGGATTAACATTAACAATGCAACAAGAAATTTCAAATTCATCGGACTCCACCCTACCTAAATTTGTTTTTTATTTTATCAAACAAATCATGTTTTAGCAAGCAGATAAAAACAACTTGATTTTTAGACACAACCAGTTTAGTATAAATACCAGAAAAAAGTCAATAAAATCTATAGGGAATAACAATGGCAAAAGATGATGTTATCGTGTTTAGCGGCACAGTTGAAGACAAGTTACCAAACACAATGTTTCGCGTAAAACTTGAAAACGGCCACGAAATACTGGCTACTGTTTGTGGAAAAATGCGCAAGGCTCGCATTTGGGTAAACGTTGGTGAACGTGTACGCGTTGAAATGACACCGTACGACTTAGACAAAGGTCGCATAACATTTGTTGAACGCAACAAACAACCAAATGAAAACGCCTAAAAATCAACAACCGCAAAATGCGGTTTTTTTTATAAAATTTATCCAAATATATCTTGTCTAAACAGCAACATTTTGATAACATAATATTTATTAATAATAAGGATGAAAAAGAAATTATGTTTTCTTGTTGCGGTAATGCTCAGTGTTGGTCTTGCCAACGCTGCTGTTCGTGATGAAAAAACACTTACACGAAACAATGCTACCAGCATTCAACGCAGCGCATCTTCACGCCAAAATATTACTGAATCAAAATCTGTAACAAACCGTTCTAGCGCAAAAAATAATTCTAAACGAAACACAGTATCCTCACGCAGTACAACTGCTCGCAATGCGACATCACAAATAACTGCACGACCAAACAAACAACAAACCCAATCAAACAACGGGCGCAACACTATAATAAACACATCTAAAATTGGTCTAAATGCACGTGGATTAAATATTTCGCGCGCTGCAACCTCAGGCGATATGGATTCCACTTTGGGCACAGGATACACCCAATGCCGCGACGCTTACTTTTCATGTATGGATCAGTTTTGTGCAGTAATGGATGAATCGTATCGCAGATGCACATGTTCGTCACGATTAACAGATATAAAATCACGTGAACGCGCCTTGGTTCAAGCGGCAGATCAATTAACAGACTTCAAAAACCTTAATTTAGAGGTTATTAATAAAAGTTCCTCAGAAGTAAAATCTATGATATCTGCCAGCGAAGGCGAAAGAGCACAACAAAACGCAAAAGACAAATCAAACAGTGCAAAACAATTATCTAGCATTAATGAAGTTCTAGAAAAAACCAAGCGCGAATCTTTATCTAACCAAGGCAGCCTTGATATCGCTGGCGACATAAATACAATATGGTCCACTACAGAATTTGCAGGCGGTGTAAACATTGCAAACCTTACAGGCGAAGCCTTGTATAACGCTGTTCATGCACAATGTACAGAAATGGTTGAATCATTATGCCCCAGCACAGATGTTCGTACAATGGTGGTCAGTGCATATGGTATGTATATTGAAAATGATTGTTCACTTATATTAGGCGGACTGGATAAAAAATTAACTGCAGCAAACGCAACTATACGAGATGCAGAATATGAGCTAGCTGACAGACGTTTAGAAAATTATAATGCACACAATTCTACTTCTATCAACGAATGCATCGCCAAAGTTCGCCAAGACATCACCGCTGACACAGCATGCGGACCAAACTATATCCACTGTCTTGATGTAACCGGTCGCTATCTGAATTATGATACAGGCGAACCTATTTACACTGCTAATTTTTTCCAATTAAATACACAAACATCTTTATCGGGCGATTTATTAAAAAATCAAAAAAATCGTTTATTTGTTGAACGTTTGAATTCCATGCGCCAATACGCCAACAATAGTCTTGACACATGTCGTGATATTGCAAATGACGTATGGGATGAATTTTTACGCCAATCTATAACAGAAATTCATCAAGGCCAACAAGAGCGCATACGTAAAGTCAAAGACGAATGTCTTGATGTTGTAATTAAATGTTATGACGAACAAAACCAAACATTAAAAGACTTTAGTAACACAGATGAAGCACTGTTATTAGGTTCACGTCTTGAATTATCAGAACAATTATGCAAAGACAAAATGGATACTTGCAGCAACTTATATGGCGGGGGGCCAACGGGTTTGGAAGAAATGTTGACAGCAATGTCAGACATAGTAAGTCAACAAATTGCCCAACAATGTTTATCTACACTACAAGAATATGCACATAAATTATGCGCCGTATCTGGAAACGACACAATACACTCATACCCTTATGGTTGTCGCACATACTCACCAGGCACCCAAGAATTCGCATCAAAACCAGAATGTAACAGTGCCACCGCACAATCTTCTGGTCAGTTTCTTGAACAACAAATGCGATACACAACTGGCAGCTGTTCAAAAAATTATACTTATTGTAAACCTGGATTTTATATGAAACCCTCAAGAGCTACCGACAGAAACCAGTGTTTAAAATGCCCCAACGGAAAACACTGTCCAGGCGGATCCGATGAAACCTCTACCGCGCCACAACATCTTGATTGTGGAACAGATTACGTAGGAAGTTTATATTATAGATTAGCAAATTATGCAAACGATGTGTGCGTACGTCCATCAAAAACAGATAAACCTCTGCCAAAAACAGTTTTACAAGACATAAACGTTGTAATGGATAAAATTCGTGAAGATATGTCAAAAGAATTGGCCAAAGAATGCGAACGCCAAGGTGGCCAATGGGTAACAACCGCACTGAACGAAGATGAATCTACAATCAAAACACGTAAATTATTTTATTCTGCTACGGGTGCAAATACACAATGGGGATATTGCGCATCACCATAAACAAACTTGTGACATCACAAAAAATATGATAGACTGAAAAAAAGAGAAAGAGAATATCTATAATGAGAAAAATAACAATATCATCTTTGTTAACATTAATTTGTATAAACACAGCATTTGCTAATATTGATTGGTGGAATCAAATTACAATATGTCGCATGGATACAACAAAGTGTTACCCTCAACTGGTAACAACCGCTGGTATTGATACAGAAATGTGGGACAGTGACAAAGGTTGTCGCGGTATAAAATACATCTGCCCAGAAGCGTTGGTAAAAGAAACAAATCAACCAGAATTGATTGGAATACTCTCTTTGCAAAACACAGAAATAGTAAAAGCAGATTATGATACAGACATATTATCTGAAATGGGCAATTGCTATGGTCAACGCAAATCACACCCAACAGCACCACAAGTCAAAGTTAATGACAAATATGTAAATGTATATTGCAATGGCGTATTAGACAGACCTGACGAAGTTTTGGAAAATGGCGAAATAGTATATGAAAATCAGCCAACATGCGAAAACCTAAAAAACAATGGATATATTGGTGTTAAAAATGGTAATTGCTATGGCAAACCATTTAATGACAATGAATACTATGTTGAATGTGGAAATGACTTATTACCGGAACGTATCATTGTTTTGAACGGTGCAGATATATCAAATACATCAAACGGTCCAATATTTAATAATGATGCCGTTGAAATATTTAATAAAATGCAATCTGTATCACAATCACAAAAGCAGCAATATTTCAAATAAAAAAACCGGCAACGCCGGTTTTTTATTTTACCTTTTCTCTTAATCCTTGAATATATTCTGAAACATCATCATATCTCACAGGTTTTTTACGTACATTATCAACCAAACTTGTAAAATCCCATGCGATTTTATTATTTTTTATACTACTTACAGGAACACGCAACACTTTATCCCTTCTATTATAAAAACGACTTGTATGTAAACGAGGTGTCATACCATTTGAACGTAATATATATCTAATTACATCTGTATCGTTTTCAGAATTCACAAAACAATAAAAATATTCTCTGTTATTTCTAGCGACAGTAAAAAAAGATGAACCCAAAGTTAAATAAACCAATGACTTTGCATCTTTTTCTGGATTATTAGATGGTTGAACATAAAAATTATTTTTATATGTAGGAACTAAATTCTTTACATATTCAACAACCACTTGAAACTTACTACATAAACCACTTTTCATTACAACATTCCTTTGTTTTGACAAAACAATACAAATTATCATACATTTTGTCAAGTAAAACAAATATACTTATATCCCCAAAGAATGTGTCATTTTCAACATAAATACAGATTCATTACCAAATTCATCTGTATTATTTGGATTTACACGATAAATAAATCCAATTGCACCATTTGTAAATTCCCCAAACTTGTGACGATAAGTCGCACCAAAACGCCATTCACGCATATCTGGAAGCAATGATAAATCTGCGATATGAGTATCAACAACATTTAATTCATATTTACCATCACCATTATCTGTAACATCGTATTTCGCATATGAATATTGCAAAGAACCATCCGTTATTGCCAAAGGTTGTGAAACATTGATATCAAGATTACCTAAAGACAAGCCCATCCCAAACGCATTTGACTTAATGTCAGATACACCCAAGATAAAATCACCCGATATATCTGATACTGTATTTGCAAATGTTGCATGCAATGTTACACCGGCAAATTTAGAAATATCATATTTTGCCTCTACATCAGTATATATTGTTTCACCCGTACCAAAATTCAACAAACCATCAGAATACGCACCCAACAATGTATTAGATTCATTAAGAACCCCAACAGAAGTTTTTAACATAAAGCTATTTTTGTTCCATGCAATACCTGTTTCAACACCGTGTGCCAACCCCAATTTAGCAGGCATATACTGTGCGGCAATTGTTGGATCATTTTCTAATAATCCTTCGTCAGTAATTGCACCAGACAATACACGTCCAGAAAGTTCAAAATTTCCTATTTGATAATTTACATCTGTTGTCACAGCATTTGAAACTAATCCCATAATAGGATTTTGTAAACCAGAAAATCTGGATATACCATCTGTCAAATAACGCTGATATGTTGCACCAAAATTCCAATTTCCATTATGGTATGATAAACTTAAATTATCCAATCCACCCATATAGTCTTCATACTCACGTTCTGAAATTGCCATCGCAAAATCCAAATTCCCAACTTTAATTTTTTTTGCATTATCACGCACAGTATTTAATTCACCCAATACATCACCCATATATAATGCACTAGAATCTGTTGCACCCAATGCAAATTCATTTTCCCATACACGTGGCAAAGATATTGTTCCATCAGCACTTTCTAAAACATCAAAAAATGGCGCACTAATAGAAGCCCCGCGCAAATTCAGCGCAGCAGATGGCTTAAACGTTGTATCAGATGCTGCACGCCAATACGATACACCATCAGCCGAAATAATCTTGTCTTTGTTAGCATTGTAATAATATATTGAATGCCCCGGTCTCATTGCACGTTCTAGATTAATTAATCCATAACCATACACCTGTGCAAATGCGTTCAAATACTGCTCTGAATTCAAATTATTTGCGGCATATTCTGGTGGCAAAGAATATCTTTGCTTCAAATACGTAACCAACGCATCTTTTGTAAATGCATTACCTGCTGCATCCGTTGCCAACAAATACCCATCCGCAGTCAATGCCATTAATTGAAAGATTTCATTATTAGACATATAGTCAAACGCACCCTTTAATGCAGCCACAGCACCTGCTGCAGATGCGGTTGCCATTTCTGCAGTATTTCCTGCAGCAGCAAAACACCATGGATCTATACCATTACTACCAACCCCCGCTATACCACACTGACGCGAAGAATACATCACATCATCTTTGTTATACATTGACAGATACAATGGTCCATACTTGGTTCCAACACCATCACCATAAGCCGCAATTGTTGTCGCATCAGACGTACCATTTTTACCAGAATGCTGCACTGCAACCACTGTCATAAAATTATGATGCAAATTATCGTAACCATCAATCATCGGTGCAAAGTTTTCAAATGTCGCATCCAAAACCTTGCTAGACAAACCTGTACCAACACCAAATTTAAACTCACCCGCAGGCATAACAATCATCGGAACACCGGATACAGAACTGGCAGGCCCATATCCACCAAACAAAGCATTTGCATACGCACCCTGAGATAAATCACCAGAAATACCATTACCATAATACATATTTATTAAATTAAAATAAGCAGCACTATCTTTCAAAGAATTCATTGCAGCATACCCAGACACACCTGACAACTGAACATAATCTGCATCTTTTGACTTATCCAAGACAGAAACATTAGCAATAACATCACTGCCCGTAGATTGATAGGCATATCTAAGCGCCTCAAAATTTTTGAAAGCAGAATCCTGCAATATTTTTTGTACATACACACTATCATTATTTAATATATAAACTGCATCAGGTCCATTTCCGCCACTTACATTTACATAGTACGCATTATCTGTCCCCTGATAAATCGCAATATTCGTATCAGTACATCCATCAGTTGCACATTTTCCTAACAGCATTTTGCTATTTTTATCTAATTTATATGTTGTTTCGCCAATTGTTATAACAGGGTTTGAAATTTCTGCATCATCTATTGCCAATGACAAATTATAAGTAACGCCATTAAGAACAATTACATCACCAGCACTGATTACATCATTATTATCCTTGTCAGTAAGTGTACCAACAGCCGCACCACTGGTTGGATTCTCAACTTTTACCCATTGTGTACCATTACCCGTTTTGAATATTCCCAGACGTCCATACGGTACAAAACCATAAAAATCACCATAACTACGTGCATCAGTTTCTGTTTCTTGAGCATTCCAACCTGCGACAAACTTACCCAGCGCACTATCATAAGTAGATGCAAAAGGATTCATTGCAGTACCACTGCCAGACAAATCAAATGTTGTTTTTTCTGCCCCCAGTTCACCAGTTGTACGATTAGGGTCATTATAATTCAAATATTTATCTACCAAAAAAGTCTGTGCATCTGCTGCTGCTGATTTTGCATAGATAATACCCATACCACGTCCGGCAGATCCCGCTGGATTTAATCCATTTGCGGTAATCAAAGACACAGTTACAGGCGTACCACCATCGGCACCATTTGCAGGCCACAGCGGATTTTTAGTTGTAGCATCACGAAAAACTGATTTTCCCATATATCTATTTGCAAAAGAAGAATACCCGTGCATCATCAGCAAATAATTTTGGACTCTAAAATCTGTAATTCCATCAACAATATAGTTATTACTAGATTGTACACTTGGATTAAAATAATTAAAATCTACTTTATTAATTCCCTGATTTAACCAATTATCCAAATTCTGTTGATATACAGTACTATTAGCATCAACCTTGCCATCTGTTTGATTTACATATGCCAAACTGTACGGCACAGTTGCCAGCAAAGTCCCCACACTAGATGAACCATTACCATTATGGTTATTATCTGGGCGGTTACCGCCATTTTGTAGCGAATTATTTTCATTACCAGGATCAAACACATCCGTTAATAAAAACAGTCCACCTACAACAACAGCGGCACCTGCCGCTGCTAATGTAATACTCTGTGCAGACGACAGCCCGCTAAATAATCCGCCTGTCGGCTTTGGTCGTGTTCTGTTATTATAAATCTTGATTTGATTATCACACTTTGATGCATCAGCACCATACATCTGCAAAATTTGCGCAGCACGAACATCGTTATTCATCAACGCAGTACACACAATTGACAACCCCGTTGCATCCACAAAGTTAATATTAGCACCTGCGTTAACCAGACTTTGCACCTGCTGTACATCTGCATTCTTAGCTGCTGCTAACAACTGTGCAGCCATTGTAAATTCAGGTGTTGCCCCCAATGATGCAAACGGTGCCAAAAACAACGAAAACAACAAAATTCTGATTAATTTCATACCTACACTCTTCTAATTCAAATAATATCTTATCATATCAAAGAATTATCTGTCTAGATAAAAAATAAAAAAATTGGTCCATCAGAAATCTGACAGACCAATAATCAACACACACTTTTATATTATCTACAATTACCTCTACCATATGTGCAAACATACATACCAGATACTGTAAACTTCTTTTCTGCTTTTCCAACAGTATCACGTGGTTGTGGCTGTGATTGTACAGGCACATACACAGTATCACGTGGTTGTGGTTGTGGCTGTGGTTGTACAGGCACATACACAGTATCAACAACTACCTGTGGTTTTGGCTGTGGTTTTGGCTGTGGTTTTGGCTGTGGTTTTGGTTGTGGTTTTGGTTGAACAACAACAACCACCAAAGCATCTTTACCAGCCTTGTTTTCTACAACTACATCATTATTGTTTTCAACAACGATATCTTCGCCAACAACAACCTTACTGTTGTTTTTTACACGTGCGTTACCATTTGCGGATACATTGTTGTTATTTGAAACAGCAACACCATTACCCGCATTAACTCTTGTACTATTTCTTACATTAACATCTTCGCCTACAACAATGTTGTTATGGTTTACAACTTCAATCTTTGGCATTTTCTTATTTTCAGATTTTTTTTCATTAGATTTACCTGAACATTGTGTAACACCAAATAATGCCGTCAAAACAATCAAAGAACCCGCTGTGAACGACAATGCAATATCTCTTACCTTATTATTAGCCATATTTATCCCCTTTTTTCTTTTGTTGGTTAACTACTGACACAACTAATATAGACAAACGAATATATTTTGTCAAGTGTTATATAAAAAAAATTTTTTTTGCAGTTGTTACTGTTTTTATGATATAATGCATCAGCAAAGAGAGAAAATGAAAAACACAATATTATTTTTATCGGCATTACTTATGTTAACGCCTGCGGCGAATGCGGCATCCAAGTGTTCGCGCGCCAATTTAACCCGTTGTTTAGATTCTGCATGTGCGATAAACATATCGTCAAATCCGGCTGCCCGATGTCAGTATTGCGGTTCGGTCAGCGCTGGCACACCAAATGAAAAGAATGCGATGCGTGCTGTGGCAGCAGGCGCATCTGCAAAATACAACATATCTGAAAAAGACTTGAAAACAGCACCAACAGATCCAGGCGAACGCTATATGTGGGCAACTGCAAAATGCGTCGGCAAAGTAGAAGGTTGTACCGCAGATGACGTAACCGATGTTTACGATCAATTGATTGAACAATCTTGCAAAGCTGCTGGAATATCTGCAAAAATGGAAAAATTACAAGAACAAGCGCGCAAGACACGCACCCAACCAGAATGCGAATCGGAAATCACATCATGTTTGCTGAATGAAAAATACTGTAATACAGATTATCGCAATTGCGAAGCAAACGCAGATTTTGATAAATTCTTTGCTGCATGTGGTGTTGAATCCACAGGCTGTGATGAATTTGTATCTGCAATCCGCGACAAATTATTAAGCGCACGTGACAATGCAATTGAAAATGCGGATGAAGCATTGGCAAAAATCGTTGCAACATACCAAAACGCACGTGCAAAGAAACTAGAAAACATAAAATCCGGCTGTCAAGACGACAAAGAATATACAGCCTGTGTTGAAACGGTATGTAATACAAATATGCCAGGTAAATGTGCAGAAAACTCAGAAAAAGTTTCTGCGGGCTTACTGTGTCAGTTTTACAAGACCGCATGCAAAACACTAAGATAATGGGACAGACATGACTAAACGCAATATGATTTTTGACATAAAATATTTAACATCTGCATTTGGCTGTCTGACTGTGATATTGGGCACCCCAACAGCTGCAATGTCCGCAATGGTTCAAGTTGAAAACAAATCCGCACAATTTGAAATTGCGATGGATGACATCCAAGAATCTATCGGCACAAATTCAGAAAGTGAGCTGGCTGAAAAAATCCGCAAACAACGTGCCGCATTTAACGCACAAACAGCCCTAACCGCATCCAAATCAGCAGCCGCAGCGGTATCAACCAGTGGCAGAAATGAATGCGATCAAAAATTACGCTCATGTATGCAGTCAAAATGTGGCAAAGATTTTTCACAGTGTGCAGGTGACACAGACACAATGTGGGGCAACAAACTAGATTTATGTCGTATAGATATAAAATGCACTGGCGAAGAATATCGTTTATTCACAGCCGAAATCAAGGCAGATCGCGATCAAAATGCAGAACTGGCATTTTATACATCTATCATAGACTGTGGTAATAAATACAATGACTGTATTATAAAAGAGTGCGATAAAACATTTACAAAATGTTTGGGCAAACCTGCGGGCGATGCTGCAATTCAAAAATGTGCAACAATTGCCAAGAACTGTACAGAACAAGACAACGGTCTGCCATCACGCGCAATGGAGGCTTTTGCCAACCTGCGTCAAGATGCAGAAAAAGCAATTGCACGTGACGAAAAACGCCTATACGAATTACGTGACTCTATGCGCAGCGCATGCAGTCGTCTGGGTGCATTATTTGATGACCGTACACTTGATTGTGTTTATTCGGTTGAATTTCGTGCAGGTGGTGACAACACACTATACGCATCCAAAAAAGCATATGCAGGAACAACATTTAACTGCGATCAAAATTGGTTTGGCGTTGACGTAACAACATTTATGGAAAACGCATTCCGTCTGACACGCGCCCAATCATCTGCATCATCTGCTGCATTTGGTGCAGGCGTTGGTATGGCTGCAGGTGCAATAACATCTGGCGCAATTGATCGCGCAGTTGATCGTGCCAAGGCAGAACGTGCACTGGGCGAAGAATTATGTGACTATACAGGTGGTAAATGGAACAAGGCATTTAATTCATGCAACTGTCCAAAGGGTGCTAAATTTGACAAGGAACAAGGATGCGTTGCCAAAGACGACGATTCTGGTGTAAAAATGGGTAAAATACAGTCTGACGATAATGACGATTCTGTTGACGAAGAAGAATTTGATACAGATGACCTGTTATCTGAATTAAATGATTTATCAGAAGAAGAGTTAGCCGAATATAAAAACAACCCAGAAATACAAAAACTAGCCAGAGAAAAAGGCATAGAAGATATAAATAATATATCTGTATCTGATCTATCTAATCTACTAGAAAATGAAAATTTAGATTTAAGCGGAATAGACACAGAAGGTTTGCCTAAGATTGTACAAAATTATCTAAAAAATCGTGCAAGACGCGCAGCAAAGGGTAAATCTAATTTTATAGATAGAGCAGTAGATAGAAAACTAGGTGGCGAATAAGCAGGCATCAATCATGAAAAAATTTTTATTATATTTTTTAACAATCACAGCAACCACCCTGCCCACGTTTGGCGCCACCGATTCTAAGAACAACGAATTTTTATTTTCTGTCAAGGCAAAAATTACAGGCTATACTGACATGGCTCCTGGGTCAAGACCTCAGGCAAAAATAACTTCACCATCCGATTGTAAATTTCTTATTTACAGCAAAAACATAAAAGATAACTCAAACCCTCAAATTTCTACCACTATAACAGACACGTTTGACACATCTGTTACATGTCCGACAGGCACAAGCAGCATTACACTAGAGTTTATATCAAACAAAACACCTATTGGTTCACCTAAATACAATGTCCAAAATCCGACACATACAATAGAATTAAAGCCAAACAAAAAGAATTATAAATTACCAGATATCGTATTGGAACAAACGAACAAACCAACATCCGCTTCAGATGACAAAAAAACAACATCAGTAATTACACGAGGCACAACAAATAACACATCTGCAGACAACAGCCCCAGTTTTGCATCACAAAGTGCTGCAATAAATGCAAGCAACGATACCAGTTTACATGCAAAATCAACACCTGAACAGACGCCTGCAAAATCAGAACGTCAACAGGCCGTTGAACAAAATATGAAAAATTCACTGACTGTTAGAACGGCACCAAAAACACCAAACAAAAAACTGGATGACCCAGACAATACAAATCCATTAACAGAAACAACAAAAAAGCAAAATGCAGCTGCATCCGATGATTTAGAAAATAATTTTGACTTTGCATCTGCCAGTGCAGGCACAAACAACACAACCACTGCACGCAGCGGTTTGACAGCAACACCAACGGAACAGACACCTGAAAAATCAGAACGCCAACAGGCCGTTGAACAAAATATGAAAAAATCATTAACGGTTCAGAATACGCAAAAGACACCAAACGTAAAGTTAGATGATCCAAAACTGTCTGAATCAAATCCATTGGCAGAAACCACAAAAAAACAAAACGAAAAAGCAGCGGCTGATTTAGAAAATAATTTTGACTTTGCGTCTGCCAGTGCAGGCACAAACAATGAAATCATTGCTCGCAGTGGCTTGGGCGCAACACCAACGGAACAGACACCTGAAAAATCAGAACGTCAACAGGCCGTTGAACAAAATATGAAAAAATCGCTGACTGTAACACAAAAATCATCTGTACAAAAGACAGGAATCAGTCAATCACCAGCAGAAAAAGAACGTCTGGAAAGAACAGCATTGACCAAATTCTGTAAAGACGATGGGTTTGTTTATAAAAAGAATGGTACAGAAACTGCATCTTTGGGATACGTCAAAGACCTGTGCGACAGCAAAAACAAAGTTGAACTTATCTGCTATAACTTCAAGGGCGCCTCAATCCCAACAGAAGATATTATCAGACACTTTGCAAATTATTGCTATACCAACACAACGAATTCTTGCGAATCCAAGAAAGAACCACGTCCATCTGGCCATTATGACAAGAAAAAAGCAGATCGTGCAGCCAAACAAGAAGAAAACAAAATTGGAAAACGTTGCGAAATTGAAAACGCAACATCTGCAAAATATGTCCAAAAAATGTCTGGAAAAATTGTTTGTGAACCAGACGATTGCATCTGCGGATATGAAATTATTGAAAACAACTTCCAGTATTCATGCCAAAAATGGCGTCAAAATAACCCAAGTTGCTATATGCACGAAAGCATGCCAGACAATGCAACCAAGGCACACTATGAATGTAACAAAAACAACAAGAAAATCTGTGTTGTTGACGACTGTGACTACGAAACACATTATCTGAACAAAGAAAAAAATAAATGTATCGCAAAAAGTACCGTTAAGTGTGCATCAAATGAAATCGTTAATAACGTTGGTCAATGCCAGAAAAACCCAACCGATTTGGTAAAACCAAACGACCCCAGCAAACAAGAAATGTCACAGGCAGACATAGAACGCGACAACTGTGTCAGAAATCAAAAGAAAAACCATACAAAGTATGAAAACAACAAATGTGTTTGCGAAAGTGCAGATTACGAAATGCAAGACGATGGTGTTTGTACATTAAAACGTGCAAAATGTCTTGAAAAAGATCATACAAAATATATCAAGGGTCGTTGTGTCTGCGAAAGCGACAAATATGAAATGCACTCTGATAACAATTGTTATATGACACGTGCTGCCCTGGATGCCGAAGCTGCAGAAATGGAAGATGCAGATAATGCCGCAAAAGATGAACAGTTGTTCTTGGAAACACGCAAAGAAGCATGCGCAATTGATAATCTGGGCGAATGGGATGAGAAAACAGGCAAGTGTAAATGTAAAACAGGATACAAACTGGGTGATGATTATGCATGTCACGCAACAAACAAAACTGTGACACAAGAAACATTACAGGCACTGTGTTCTAATACAAATGGTGAATGGGACAAAAACAAGTGTAAATGTAAAAATGAAACACATACTTTTGATAACGAAAAAGGCTGTACACCGGATGACAAAAAGGTTAAACGTGCAGAAAAGCAACAAGAAAAAGAAATTGCATCATTAAATGCAGACAGGGACAATGCAGAAAGAAAGGCTTTTTGTGATAATACTGGCGGTGACTGGAACGAAAAAACAAATAAATGCAAGTGCAAGAAAGGTTTTGAACTGGTTGATGACGGTTGCGAAGAAACAGAAAAATCACAAACAAACACCAAGAAAAAAGAACTGTGCGAAAAAAATGGCAACTGGAACGAAGCATTAAAGAAATGTAACTGCAGTGGCAAAGAATTCTTTGATGAAGACGAAGGATGTGTTGCCGCAACTTTAGAATTCTCGGCTTATGAAAAACAATTTAATACAATGAAAGCAATGTTAAAATTAAAAGTAGAAGAACTGGATGCAGAACCTGCAGAAGAAGCAGAAGAACCTGGAAACGAAGAAGCATAAAAACAATGAAAAAATTATTTGTTACATCTTTACTAGTTATATTATCAATTCCTGCAATCGCAGCCGACGCAGGCTTGGCATCACGCCCTGTTCCAACATTATCTGTTGGTCCGTCTGCAATGGACACAGAAATTAATACAAACATTACCCCACAAACAGGAACCAGCCCTTTTGCATCTGCAACAACAACTGCTGAAGCATGGCAAATATTTGAATCTGAAACACAAAAAATACTAGACGAAGCAAAGGGTAAATTAAAACGTTCTGAATATAAAAAGTTATCTGAACTGCGCGATGAATTATTGGGTGACAAACCTGGTGCAGCAGAACTGGATAAAAAAGCCAAGAAAGAAAAAGCAAAAAAAGACAAGAAAAACAAAAAAGATAAGAAAGATAAAAAAGACAAAGACAGCAAAAACGATACCGAAGAAGACGCAAGCAAGGTTGTTACACAACGTAAATTATCCAAAGAAGAACAAGAAAAGAAAATTTCTGAATTACGTGACAACGCAACCGCAATGAAGGAAAAAGAACAATCGTTGGCAAACAGAACATTGGGTGCTGCTGCGATTGGTGCGACTGGGATTGGCGGAATGCAGTTGGCATCTGCAATATCTGAACAACAGGCAGACACAGACGCAGAGCAGACAATGAAAGCATATCTTGCAACATTTACTTGTAACTATGCTGATGGTAAATATTTCAAAGGTGGCGAAAAAGATATTCAATTACCTGGCAGTGCGGAATTAATAGCCTTGTACAGCGAATATGTAACACTGGCAAACGACTTAAAAACACGTAAAAATGCGTTAGGCATAAAACCTGGCATTGAATCTGAAACAATCCTAGAAGGTGCAACAACTGGACTGTATGACGATGTTAATCTGGGTAAAACATCTGGTGCATACGCATCACTGGCACGTGCATTACAAAATCCAGATGGCGAAGATGCAAAAATGTGGGCAGCACAAAAAGAAGAAACTGCCAAAAAATTAAAAACAGGTGCAATTACTGCGGGCGTTGGTGCGGTGGGTGGTCTGATTGGAAATATTGCCATTAACGCCAGGGCCCCAAAAGAACGCTCGGCTGAAATAAATGCAAAATACGAAAAACTGAAAAAAGAAATTGTAATAATACAAAAAAAGATTAATCGTCTGCCAAAACCAAAATGCGAAGATTTTAATGCAACAGGTGTATGGGAAGACTGTAAATGTAACGAAGCAAATCATATTTTCTCAAACGGTCGTTGCGTAGATTGTGGCGAAGGATTCAAAGCCATCGGGAAGGAATGTGTTCCAAAAGAATGTGAATTAATCGGTGATGTTATTGGTACTGCATACGATTGCCAATGTCATCCAGACGCAGAACCGCAAGGAAATGATTGTGTATGCAAATTAAGCGGTATGAAAAAAGAAAATTCTTGCGAATGCGTAGATAACGCAACTAAAAATGCACAAAACGTATGTAAATGCAATGACGGTTACGAAGAATCAAATAATCAATGCGTTCCAAAGGCACAATGTCAATTAAGCGCTACATTGGCAGATATAGAACAATGTCAATGCGTGGAAAATGCAAATGATTATGATAATGACAGTATTTGCGAATGCACTGACGGCTATGAAGAATCAGATGGAAAATGCATTCAAATCGTTGCCGAAGATCCAAAACCAATCGTAATCAATGTGCCTGCGGATACATTCTTTAACAGTGGGGATGATAAAATATCCGATATAAACAAACAAAAATTGATTGCTGATATTATAAATACAATCAAAGAACAGGCACCAGATGAAGATGCAGCAACACTGTTATCGTCATCATGCATAACAATAACCGGATACGCAGACAGATCTGGGGCACACTTAACAGGCGAAAAATCAAACCAAAGATTATCCGAAAGACGTGCACAAACGGTTGCAAACATCTTGAAACAAAATGCCAACAATGAATTACAAGACGGTGTTAATCTGCGCGTATCGGGTCGTGGCCATACAGATTGTACCAAGGAACGATATCCAACATCAACAGATTATGCAAAGTGCCGTCGTGTGGATATTTCTATAAATTCTGGAACATGTAATGGGTCAACCCCAGATTCAGGGCAAACATTACAAAATGCAATAGATGCTGTTGCGTCTGTGGTAAGCAGACCACAATCATAAATAAAAATCCGCTAAATAGCGGATTTATTTTTGCCCTACTCTTTTTTTAGGACAAAAAAAATCCCCCAAACGGGGGAGTTTTATTATTTTTCCAAGATATCTACAATCTTTACTTTGAATACCACAGGCTTTCCAGCCAAACCTTCTACGTATTGTTCTGGGAATGTGATATTAATATCACGTTCTTCACCTTCTTGCATACCTACTAACTGTTCTTCAAAGCCAGGTACAAATGCACCACTGCCCAATTCTAATGGATAGTTTTCTGCAGTACCACCTGGGAACTGAACACCATCTAAAAAACCCGCGAAATTAATAATAACAGTATCACCATTTTTCGCAGTCTGTGTGCCATCACACCCAGCCAATCCAACCATCGCAAGTACCCCCATAATTGATGCTATCTTTTTCATATTTTTCCCCTTGGTTAATTTAGTTATTGTAAACACATCTGAAACCATATTCACGCATTGTTGCGCCTTCGGCTTCTATTCTGTAGTCAAAATAAGGTGTTGGGCGCATAACATCAAATGCAGGTTTATCATACACCATAACAATACTATCTGCGTTACGGCCACAAACGCGCTTCATTTCATAATCTGCAACATTTGCCAACACAGTACGAATATCACCATCAACATCCATTCCGTCTGCATTTTGCATCAGGCGCAATCTCATCTCTCTCATATCTGTATTGCCTAACAATATTTCAACACGAACCATTGCACCTTTGTATTCTTGCCAACGTGTTTCTTTTCTAGCAGTATTCCAACGATTGCTGGTCTGTTCTTTCTCTGCCCCTGATTTAGGCTTAAAAGAATCAATATTAGAATATTGATTATCCGCCTGCATAAAAGTACTGGTACGTTCATTGTACAATGGCGCATCAGGACCACCCTGTGCAAAATCTTGTTCATTATAAGAAGGACCAGACATACATCCACAAAGTGTTAATGTACATAGACCTAAAATAAAAAATGATTTTTTCATAATTTTTCTCTCTTACTTTTTTTTAATTTTATCAAATAAACTGTTTTGATTCAAGTCAGGATTTATGATAAAATTATATTGATGTCAAATATTGTTCTGGAATCTTTATTAAAACCGCTAGAAGAATTCTACAAACCAACATTCGTAGAAGAAATTGCTATAAATCATGCTGGCGAAGTATGGATGCGTCTGCATGGTGCGCGCGTTCCATGGGTATCATATCAATCCGAAATTCTTAGCAAACAATATTTAATTGACCTGATACATACTGTTGCAAATATATACGATCGCCCTTTTGACCCTGTACATGGCATACCAGTGGTTTATGCAACATTACCCGGCAATCACAGATTTACTGCAATCGCAGGACCAAACGTACAATATGATGAACGTGATATAACGGGTGGTGTGGCATTAAATATACGTGGTGGCAGCGCACATGATACCAGTTTTGAAAACTATCATCTGCGTCGTGGTCAACAATTATTAAAAGTGAAACCACGTAAAAAAGACCGTCCAGAAGATTCATACGACAGATTAATGTCCGCAATCAACGATGGCAGCCCTATTCTTATTAGTGGTGCAACATCAACTGGAAAAACAACATTTTTGAATCACATGCTGACACTGATTAATAAAAATAGTCGTGTTATCACCGTAGAAGATGCACGCGAAATTCGCGTTCCACAGGCGAATCGTGTTCACTTTGTGTTGTCACGTACAGAACAAAATAATGATTTTAATTATGCACGCTTACTAGACTTGGTTGTTCGTATGACCCCAGACGTAATTATTGGTGGCGAAATATCAACAGACAACGCATCTGTACTGTGGGAAATGCTAGGAACAGGTCACGATCATTTCTATACAACAATTCACGCAGAAAGCGCAGAAGCCGCATATGCTGCATTTGCAGATAGAATTTTGCATACACAACCTGCATATAATCGCACAGATTTAATCGCAGAAATGAAAAAGAAAATTCGCGTTGTGCAACTATCACGCGATGGGTCATTACGCGCAGTTACAGAAGTTGTATAAAAAAATCCCCAAACTGGGGATTTTTTTATTTTCCAATTGAAAATGTTTTATCCTTGGCAATCAAAGCCTTGGTTTCTTGCATTTGTCTGTACAAACGAAGTGTAAAGGCATTATTACCATTAACAGTGGGTTCGCCCACCAAATCAGATGGCTTAACCATATAAACTTTGCACATGCGTTCCGGCGCTATGTTAACAGGGAAAGAAACAATATCTCCTACAAGCATAACAGCATACGCATCATAATAAGAAAAGGCCTTGTTACAAAATCTTGGAATATTTACAAAAACATCCCTATCACAGAATATGGTTTTATCTGCCTTACCATCACCCGTTGTATCTATATATAAACAGGCACTTTTTCTTTGAATCACCTTGCCTGTAAGCATCGTTGACATATCATTAATCCTTTGTTTTACAAATTATATAATAACACAAAATAACAAATCGTCAACAATACATTCAAAAAAAAAAAAAAAACAGGGACTTTTTCTGTCCCTGTCATATTTTATGTTTATTCACTATTTTACAAACAAACGATTATATACCTTTTCATTTATCTTGACTGGATATTCACGCATCAAGAACGAATTATAATCATCTGTTAATCCCTGTGCGGATGTATTTTGCATTTCTTTACGCAAAGAATCCATCTTCTTGGCATCAACCTTCGGACTTGTGACACTCTTGACACTTAACACATAAAATGCATCAGAACCATCTACAATCGCATTTTGACCAACACTATTACGGAATGCAGCAATCAAAACATCACTTGGCGCACCATCTGCACGTGATACAGTCACAGATTTTTTACCAGCCAACTTGCCATTCTGATTCAAGTCAACCAATAATTCATTTGCACGAACATATGCCTGCTTTTTCTGTTCTGCTTTTCTCCAATCGCTAATCAAAGATTTTTTTACACTTTCAAATTCAGCAACATGTGATGGATTAATAGCATCAACACGAACAAACACAAAACCATCCTTGGTTTCAATCATCTCGCTTTCCAAACCTAAATCCATATCAAAAATCTTTGCGACCATTGTGTCTGTCAAAATCTTGTCCACCGGTCTATTAGCACGATCAAAAGGTTTCAACGAAACATATTTTGCACCATGTTTCTTCGCAGCATCTTTCATTGTTTCACCTGCGATAATATCATCCTCTATCTTAATAGCCTTAGCATACCCCTCGTCATACTTATCAGGTTGCGCCATATCTGTTTCAATAAATACATACGAAACAATTCTTGTTTCTGGCACAGTTTGAGGATTTTTCTTGTAATATTCTGACAACTGTTCATCAGATGGCACATCTACATTGAAATCAGAATATTTTACAGTCACATATTCAATATCACGTTTACCATATCTTGCATTATATGCAGCCTGAACAGCAAATTCAGGAACATTTACAGGCACAGACATTGCCCCCAGTACCATAGAACGCAAAACTTGTGAACGTAATACATTTGCAAAATCAGCTTCTGAAAAACCAGAATTATTCAAAACATTATCAAATGCCAACGCAGAAAATTTACCATCTACTTGAAATTCTGGATAATCACGTATTTCTTGGGCGATTCGTTTATCGCTTACAACAAAGCCCATATCATCTGCACGATTTTGTACCATCTGCTGTGTTGCAATCTTGGTCAAAACGCCTTGAGCAAACTCGTTCTGAGAAGTTTCGTCTGCATAGATTTGACGTTGCTGTTCACGTGTCATCTGTGCCAACTGACGCGACTTTTCTGAATTAAATTGTTGCGCAGATATTTCAGCATCCCCAACATGTAACAATGTATTATCACTGGTTGTATTGCCAAAAATCCATTCTGCAACCCCCCATCCAACGAATGAAAAAGCCAATACACTAATCAAAATTTTCGCAATCGGTTTTTCCGATGCATTTCTTAAATATTCTAGCATTTGTTCCCCTTTTGCGTTACCATAGCAAAATAAAACATATAAAAGCAATGAAAAAAAGGGGAATTTCAATGAAAATTATTGCTGGAAACTGGAAAATGAACGGCTCACAAGAAAACTTGAAGCAAATGATTGCAAAATTATCTGATGTTGATACACAAAATAAAATAATTTTATGTGTTCCTTATACTATGCTATGCACAGAATCTGGCAACATATCTTTGGCATCCCAAGATATCAGTCAACATACACATGGGGCATATACAGGCGAAATATCAGCATCAATGGTTGCACAAACTGGTGCACAATATACCCTTATTGGACACAGCGAGTGCCGTCAATACCATGGCGACACAAATGATACAGTTCGCGAAAAAGCACAACAGGCATTAAACAATGGATTGATTCCAATTATTTGTGTCGGTGAAACAATGGCAGAAAAGCAAGCCGGCAAAACAATGGAAATTATTGAATCTGGCGTACGTGAATCTATACCATCTAACATAGACACAGAAATTATTATTGCATATGAACCACGTTGGGCAATTGGTGCAGGACTAACACCAACACCAGCCGAAATTGCAGAAGCACATACCCTAATTGCAAACACACTTGCAGATATGGGACTAAGTGGAACACCTGTATTATATGGCGCTTCGGTAAAAGCAAATAACGCATCTGATATTATGTCTATTCCAAATGTTGATGGTGTATTAGTTGGTGGTGCATCCTTGAAAAGTGACGATTTCATACCTATAATAACCAGTGTTAAATAATTGTATAGTATAAGAAAAAACAATGGACAAAATTATGAAAGATGAAAAAGAAGTAAAAATAGACACTGTATCTGTTGACGATGCACAAAACGATGCAACACAAACAAACACAACATCTGAAATAGATACGCTAAATAATAAAATATCAGAATTAAATGATAAATATTTACGCTTGGCCGCAGAACTAGAAAACACACGCCGCCGCAGCGAACTAGATGCACAATCACGCGCCAGAAATCGCGCCATCAGTGTCATAGAAAAAATTCTGCCTGTTATGGATGCTGTTGATGCAGCGCTAAAACACAACCCCGAAGATAGTGGCATACAATCAATGGCAATGGCATTAAATTCTGCTTTTGAACAAATCGGTATAACCAGAATTGAATCTGTTGGTCAAAAACTAAATCCAATGCATCATAATGCAATCCAAGTTATCGCATCAACAGACCACGAACCAAACACTATTGTTGAAGAAATGCAATCAGGATATATGTTTGGTGACACAGTGTTACGAACAGCAATGGTTGTTGTATCAAAATAAAAAATCCCCAAATTGGGGATTTTTTTTTTACTTCCTAGAACAAACTGCGGAATTTGAACATACCAGTCTGAGATGTATAATCCTTGTGCAAATCTAAATCATACATCAAACTGAATTCCATCCCTTTATACTCTGCGGTCAAACCAATTGCAAATTCACCACCAAATCTAGATAACTGTTCACCAGCCACCTGATAAGAAGAACCTGTACTTGGTATTATAACGGTTGTTTGTGAATCATCACTAACAATATCATAAGTCAATGCAGCACGCATTTCTGGGCGGAACTTTAACATGTTTTCCGTTTCAATATAAAACGCATATTTCAATCCTGCCGCACCTGTTAAAAAGTCTGTATTATGTGTTGCAATTGTATTTATGCCGTTACTGTATTCGTTTTGTGTAATATGCATATAACGCAATCCCATTTCTGGTGTAATACCGTTTGCAAAATCATAGCCTGTCATTGCTTGTAATGCATAAACGTCTGCATCATATGTATTTTCAACAACAACACCAAAAGGATCAACATTTTCTGTATAATCAGACAAAGTATATGCCAATGTTGCATTAACATACCAATCGCTTGGCTTGTACTGACCATACAAGAATACGGTTGTGCTTTCTATATCTGTGTGTCTTGAATTAGAATCAACATCCGTATTGTTATACGCCAACCCAGCACCAACAGTATAAATACCGTTAAGTTCTGTATCTGCACCCAGCGCAAATCCACGTGTATATCCATCAAAATTATCACCAGACTTAGATTTATTAAATAAACCTTGGGCCCAGAAACCATTTGTTTGACTGATTATATCACCACCAGAACGACCAATCGCAGGTGTTCCGCCAGACATACGCCCCGCAACCAACGACATCACCTGATTATTAATCGCGACTGACGTTGACTGTGTTGCAACAGTACTATCTGGATTTAATTTTTCTACTTCTTTTTCTACCTGTTTAACATCACCTTCTATCAATGTCTGCTGTGCCAACAAAGAAATCTTTTGGATATTTTTGTCTGCAGAATTTGCCAAACCATTTATGGCACCTGCCGCCTGAACAGTCAATCCCGTTGCTTCGACCAGCGCATTAACATCTTTTGTTTTAACGATTATATTTGCATCTTGCTGAGATATTTCAAAGACATTACCCTTATAGACATTTTTGAAATCATCAATTGTAACGCCTGCCAGTGCATTTTTATATTCACCCACAGATGCAATAACCAATTCCAATGTACCTGTATCTGCACCAGAAACAGAATCCAAGACAGTCAATTTACCATAAGATTTTGTATCCAGCATTTTCAGTGTTATCTTGGATTCTGGATTCAACGACAGATTCTGTGTAATCAATGCACCACCTGCATCAATATTAATCAAATCAAACCCAGTAACTGCATCAGAAACATTTACTGCAACACGACCGATATTCATAATCGCATCACCACGTACATGAAATGTTTCAATGTTTTTAGCGTTAACAAATCCCAATCCATCGGCAGTATTGAAAATATTCAATGTTGCATTACCAAATAGATCACCCGCACTTTCTTCGTTACCTGGGTTTATTACACCATCAACATTGACCTTGTTTGTTCCAAAGGTATCAATATTCAATGTTGTATTACCTTCTACGACAGAATTTGCACGTTTTGCGCCTACACGTATCGTAGAATCGTTGTAATTATTAGAAACCTGTGCCGCTAAATCTTGATAACCAACCGCATTTGCACCTTTCATATTAATCGTTATATCACCTTTGGCAGACATATTGGAACCCATACCAATTATTTCTCTGCCAACGGCTGTATTTTCAATATTCATAACGATATCATTGATTTTATAATTTTCTGCATTCCATTGTGCATCCGTTCCACCAGACATATTTGCGCCACGAACACTATTACCAACAACAGAATTGGAAACAGTTACAGCAACGGTTCCATCTAAACCAACCATATCTACATCTGTCCCTGGTTTAATCGCAGAGCTTATTCCCATCACATCTCCTGCAACAACAGATTTATCTACGATAACATTTATATCACCAGAAACAAATGAATCAGCACTAAACTCATTTCCTTGTACAACACTTGCATTAACATCACTGATCGCAATATTAATATTACCGACAACGTCTGTGTTTAATCCATTACCAGATATTTTGCTGAACGAAGATTTTTCTATGATTGTATTTACATCGCCAACAACTTTGTTATTTGAACCGCCTGCAAACAAATTTGCACCTGCTGTACCGGCATATCCTTTCAAATAAACATTACTACCAACAGCATCAACACCTTTGCCACCTGTATATAAAGTATAATCAACAACAGATTCTGTATCCAGCGTATTACCATTCAGATAAATCCGACCTATTGCTATAGATTTAGGTTTACCGGTTTTAGGATCTATTGGTGCTTTTTGTATTGCATTAACTTTTACATTTCCCACACCATCAAAAATAAAAGTTCCAGCGTTTCCTGTACCATCATCATTTGCTGTCAACAGATTAAAAGTTTGCTGACCACTCCAATTTTTCAATACCAGTGTACTTGTTGAATTTGGCGAATCAGCATAACCATATTCAGCAGTTCTAATAGAACCTGTAAATCCAGAAACATCACCTTCCCATACAACAACAGTTGATTGTTTATTACCCGGCATAACAGCCAACACGCCCTGTCCTGTCAATGCACCAGTATATATTTCATCTGGCCCCGAAATTGTTTTCGTTGTACCCTGGGCAATATTTACAGGGTCTGTGTACGTCTGTGCAAATGCAGGCGCAACCACAAACACAGGCAACACACTAACACACTTAACTACATCCATTAAATTTTTGCTAGAAAAACGAAACATATCATAAGCCTCCTTTCACTTTTATAAATTGCATTGTAAACATGTTTTTTTCATTATCAATAAAAAAGTCTTAATTTAAGAACATAAACCTATGCAGACACATTTTATTTATTATTATGAAACTTTCTAAATAAAAACATAATCTACTATGTATTAGAGCATAGTTTAATGGTAGAACTACAAACTCTAATTCCTCACCTGCCACGCAACAAATTCCCCCAGATTTCTGCGAATTTTAGCCTGATTTACTAGCAAAAAAATTGCCTTTTAACATTTGTGCAAATCACTACATACAGGCTGGTTTAAGTTGGTTTGTATATGGTTTCAGTTTTACATATTTTTTACACAGGAATTTTGGTATAAAAACACCGCCTATGTGGCGGTGTTTTTTCACGATTATATAAGACATGTGGTCATATTTCACCTAGATAACCTTGGTCACCTTTATCACCTTTTTCACCTTGCAGGCCACGTTCACCCTTATCGCCTTTTACGCCTAGATAACCTTGGTCACCCTTGTCGCCTTTTACGCCTAGATAACCTTGGTCACCCTTGTCACCTTTTTCACCTTGCAGGCCACGTTCACCCTTGTCGCCTTTTACGCCTAGATAACCTTGGTCACCTTTATCACCTTTTTCACCTTGCAGGCCACGTTCACCCTTGTCGCCTTTTACGCCTAGATAACCTTGGTCACCCTTGTCGCCTTTTACGCCTAGATAACCTTGGTCACCCTTGTCAC
>JAZOTB010000028.1:0-37680 GCA_045657405.1 Candidatus Enterousia sp. | reverse complement strand
GAAGAGAACCCGACAAAAGGGTTCGGGGCGTCAGTTGGTGAAAACAAGTGTCAACGCAGTTTGAACCATACGTAGCGAAAGGGGCCCACAAAGCGAAAGCGAATGTGGGAATCAGACATTCCCTTCGCCCGCACCAAGAATACAATAACTCCTTGAACTATTACATAAGAACAATAAAAAAACGCCACAAAAGTGACGTTTTTATATTCTATTTTTGTTTTGACATTTGTTGCACAATTTCCGCATTTCTTTTTTTTGCTTCTTTATGGTCTTTCTGTCGTTGTATTTGGGCATCAAGTTGGCTATTTATCAAATCCACAATTTGCTTTCTGCCACGCACAGATTTAACTGTTGCTATTTCTTCAAAATTGCCAGTTTTTGGATTTACAAAAAACGCATTAACAATTTTTGCTTCTGGGTTGTGGTCAAAAAAGAATAGCGTTCTTCCGAGTTCTGAAGCAAATTCCGCAATCTGACCAGCCTCATCAATTAATCCAACAACAATAGCATTTTTATCTGTTGGTATATCAACTCTGCGTGTTTGCACTAGCTCAGCATTAGAAACCAAATTTTTTAACAAATTTATTTCCGTTATTTCAGCAGATTCTTCTGCTTTTTCATTGTTTTCTTTTGCGATACGCTTTGCTTCTTCTTTTGCTTTAATAGACGCGGCTTGTTTTTGTTCTTCTTTTTTTATTTTTAGTTCTTTTATCTTTTTTGCAGCGTCTTCTAAACCAGTATATGCAAGTGCAACAACAACAAGTGGCGTGGCAACAACTACACCTGCGACAGTTCTGGTAAGAGCCAATGGTCCCCCTCTGTTTTGTAGATTTAAAACACTAGCGAATATATCTATTTTTCGTTCCGCGCGTTCTAATTTGCGCATTTTACGCTCGGCTTCGTTTTGACTTTCCAATGCTTTGTGTAATTTGTCTGCTAGTGCTTCTCTTTCTTTTTCAGACAATTCAACTGTTGATTTGCTTTTTAATTCTTTTACTTTTTTGCTTTTTAGATATTCATTTAAGGCCAAAACCCCATGTGTAATCATAGTCATTTGCAACTCCTCTAATTAAAAAAACCGCTCCAAGAAAGAGCGGTCGGGGAGTTCAAAAATCATATACCTTAATGATTCTGTGGCCTTTCGGTTGCCCGTATTTTATAACCAACAGCTCCCCGACATAGTATCAGGGATGATAACGGTGCAAAAACACCGAAACATCAATTTAACGATGCTTTCGCACCGAAGGTATAGGGCTTTTGACAACCCCGAACCCAATCTCTTGGATTCAAGTCATAGTATACAATAAACAGCTAATAAAATCAATACATTATAAATTTTGCTCTAAACTCTACAATTAGTTATTTTATTCAATGATTTGTTTCCAGACAGATGCCATTTGATTGATTTTGTATGGGAATCAGACATTCCCTTCGCCCGCACCAAATTAAAAATATTAAAAATCCTGCCATACAACATGTGTGAGCGACCATCTGGTATATACGCACCCAGATTGTTATCTGTTGCACGACCGATATTACTGATTGCAGTATTAAAGTCATAAAAGATTTTCATCGCACGAACGTTCGGAACTCCTATTATAAATTCTAGATCCTGATTAAATTTTATAATCACACCTTTTTTTGCACTGCTTTGATTAGTTTTACGAATGCCGTGGATGATTTTGTATCGTTGAACCCCATCAAGCTAATACGGATTGCGTACGATAGATAATCGCTGTTTATAACACTGCATTCGCAACAGTGCGCACACTTTAGATTGCAGCAACTGGTATTTTTAATTAAAAAACTGATTTTATCACAAAAATCCATTACTTATTTTACCCAGCATTGTAATTAATTTGACAAAATTAATAATACAATACGCTTATTTATCAATTTATTTTATATTAATGCAACAGGTAAAAATGAAAGTTTATATTGTTCGCTGACGAATTCTGTCCGCCAAGGCCTCTGTAATATAAGAATTTCGTTGTGTATCTACCGCAACCAATTTATCACCAAGCAATTGCAATGGCTGTGACCATACTGCATATTTTTCAATATATTTACGTGCCTGTTCTTGGCTACCAGACAATTGGATATCAATTGCATCTTCTAACATTTTATATCCACGTTCCATTACGCGTTCAAAATCAATAACTATTCTGCCAGTGTTATCCAGTTTAATCGCTCCACATTCAAAGAACATGTTATGTTGCATTATATTCCGTTTTGAATGTGCTGTTTTGAAATTTGCAGCAGGGTATAAATATGCAGTTAACCAAGAGGCTATTATTTCTTTCTTTTGTTGTGGTGTAAAAAATCCGCAGCAAACTAATTCATCCAACATTGCAACAGAACCCGCATCAGCCTTGTGTTCTTCTATCACAGTTCTATATTCGCCCAATGATTCCAAACCTTGCTTTGGACCTAATGAATGCATATTTTCGTGCAATATTGTAAAGTTATGCAATGCTGATACAGAAAAATATTTATGAAATTCTGGTGCCAGCAGCGCATCCAATTTTTTATTTAATCCATCACCATATTTTGAATCACGCATTTGTTTTAAATATACAGTTCTGTGACCACCACCAGATTTTACTGCTAATTTATCAGCATTTGGCAAATTAAACGCCAGTGTAATTCCACCACGATATGCAGCAACATGTCCACCAACGGTGACTAAATCAACATCTACCATTGTCTGTTTTGTATCTTTTGACATTGTTTGTTTGTATTTGTTTTTACGCGGCATTTTTGTTGCTAACATCGGCAAATAATCTTTGATATCTAACAGATAATCTGTTCCGACCCTGTCAACAATACCAACAGTTGCTCCCAACGTATCTTTTGAATAAGGAACAATTCCACGTTCATCCAACATTGCCTTTAATTTAGGATTATTTAGAACAGTTGACGTCATTGCATCATCATAACTTTCACGCCCCAATGTGAATTCCAACGGACCAGATTGCAGTGTTGCCCATTTTTTATCTGCCACACAATCCTTGTATGGTTTATACTCTGTCAGTGCAGCCGCCTGTAACTGTAAATATTCTTTGAAATCAGGATTTTGGGTAAATTGTGCCGCACTGTTTAACCAAAATGCCACTTCTCTAAATTCGTGTTGAAATGCCAAAGTATAATCTTGCGCAACCAATTGATTACCATTACGTTTTACAATACTGCGTTGATTTAATATTTTTTTCACCTGTGCATCTTGTCCATTATTCAACATATCAATTAAAATATCATGAAATTCTGAAACAGATAAATCATATGGATAAAAACCACGTCCCAAACGTTGTTCTACATCGTTGGTCAACGCAACGGTATTACCGTTTCGTTCATGTCCAAATATTCCACGTTGACCACGAAATAAATCCATAGTCATTTTTGCTTGTTTATTGCCTTTGGCTATTTCGTTATTTAGAAAACTTTCAAATTCTAAATTGTATGGATGATCCATTTTTAATGCGACACGATCAATAATGTCGGATGCGTGCACCAAAGATTCCAAAGCTTTTTTTTCAAACATATCTAAATCAGCATATTGTCGCGCACAAACATCCAACATCTTATATGGTGTAAACGCACTAGGGTGCGTACGTTCCAACAATTCCTGTTCTGATAATGCTAACACAAACCTCATTAGAACATCCTTTTACTTTGATTCAACTGGTATTTGTAAAACTTGCTTTGGGAAAATTAAATCAGGATTTTTTATATTATTACGGTCTGCAATAATACTAAACAATACGCCACGACGCATAAAGTTGCGTGCAATAATCCACAAGCAATCACCACGACGAACTGTATAATATGTATCATCATCACCCGTCATTTCTGGCATTGTAAATTTGTGAGTTACTGAACTAACCGTACGTCCCTGACTATCATGCATACGAACTGTCAAAGAATATTCTTGACCCGACACCAAATCACCAACATCTGCACCCAAACCAAAATGCTTATGATCAGACACACGCGCAAAACCAATATATTCATCGTTCAAACTTAAAGATACGCGTAATCTTGGCATACCATCACCTGTAACAACAATACGTCCATTACTTAGATAATCTATCTTTGATACAGTTAAATCATTATCATTTAATACAGTTGGCATTTGTAATAATGTACTACCTTCTTTTGTCATCAGTAATGACACAGAATTTTCAGCACCATGTTCAGAAATATATACAAACACTTTTTCAGAAGATTTAACTTCTGGTTCTCCACCAACCAATGCAATGGTATAATTTCCTGGTTTCCAAAGATTTTTTGGAACATAAACAAATTCACCATCTATGCTTGTGCTTTGTGTTGCAACAACACGACCATTAACCATCACAGAAACTGTATTATTTGGCAACCAACGACCAGCAATTACAATACCACCATTTTTCTCAATACGAACAATATCAAATTCTGGCACTGTTATTTCTTTCTTTTGTTTAACAGTCTGCACAGGAACTTCTGGCACTAATATAATTTTTGGAGTATAACTAGTACGAACAAACGAAACCCATATCGCGACAAAAACAACAATAAACGCACACAAAATAGGGAACCAATATCCTTTTAACACAGCATGTCTATCTTGCTGTTTTGGTTTATTTGCACTGTGTTCCTTTTCTGTAAAAACATTTAATTTTTTCAAAAATTTACGTGTGTATGTACGACGATTTTCCAACCAATCATTTTGCTTAGAAATCGCATCATTAATCAAATCATCTGTTGAGCGCTTTGTACTTCCCATATTTTGTTTGTTGCTTGTAGCCATTTGAAATCTCCGATTTAATACACACAAAATTATTGCAAATTATATTTCTTTGTCAATTTTTTTATGATATAATTAGCCGGAAAACAAGGAAGACAGCATGAAAAGAATTGGAATTATGACAACGGGCGGTGATTGCAGTGGTCTGAACACTGCAATTCAAAGAATTGTTCGCAGTGCAAACTTACGCAAATGGGTGGTTTATGGTATTTTAGATGGCACAGACGGACTATGCAGCACACCACCGGCCGCAGTAAAACTAAACGACTTAATGCTACCAATTGAAAACGCAAGATTAGCGGGCAGTTTTTTACACAATGGACACGCAAACGCATTAAACTTTGAAACTGCGATTGAGCGTGGAAAAACCGCTGCATTTAATAAACAATTACATAAATCTTTATCAGAATTAAAACTGGATGCATTAATATTAATTGGCGGCAATGGCAGCATATCACTTGCATGGGCAAATCGTGAAATATATCGCGACCTGCAATTAATATGCATTCCAAAAACAATTGACATGGATATACCTTTAACAGACCGTACTATTGGATTTGATACGGCTGTACAACAATTAACAGCATATTGCGATCAATTAATGCTGACCGCACGCAGTCATCATCGCTGGTTTGTTGTGCAGGCAATGGGGCGTGATTGCGGTAATCTGGCACTAAATGCCGGTGTTGCAACTGGTGCATCTGCAATATTAATTCCAGAAATTAAATTTGATGTTAATGCACTGGTTGAACACATTAAAAATCAACAGACTGATTATGGAATCATCATTGTATCCGAAGGCATATCATTGCGTGGACACTCTGGACGTCCAGCAGATATGATTTCACGCAAATTGACGGCTGCCGGCATTGTAAACAGAACCGCATTCCCAGAACACACCCAACGGGCAGGGGATACCACCGCCACCGACAGAATACTGGCAACACGTTTTGCAGACTGTGCAATAAACGCGATTGAAAACAACGAAACATATGTTATGACTGTATTACAGTGTGACAGTGTTCATACCGTTCCATTATCAGAATTTGTTGAATCTGGCGAAATTGTACATGACCCAAAAATACCAGATTTAATGACATCAAACGCATACGTATCACCAGACGACCCATTACTGGAAACAGCATATAATATGGGAATTTACATCGGTGAACAGAAATAAAAAACACCGCCAATTGGCGGTGTTTTTTATTTGGTATGTTCTTGCATTATTTCTTGAAAGTTTTTTTCAATTATACACTTATACTGGCGACATAAATTTAACAATTGGGTATTCTTTTCTATTTCTCCTGGTTTTATTTTTTGACATGGTCTGCCAGTTAAACGACATTTTGCTTTCCCGCTGGCGGAAGTTGTGTACAAACCCTTAAACGAATTTTGCACTGGTTTTTGTTTGCTTTGAGAAACCATAATAGTTGCAGAAGGCGGAATCTTACCCCCAGTACTTTCTATAACATAATTAATCAATTCTGCAACTGTCATCGAAGAAATTCGCAACGACATATCGTCAGGAATATAGATACCAAATGTTTTTTCTAATACCACATACAATTCAAGCATATCAAAACTGTCAAGATTTAAGTCCTCTACAAGAGTTTTATTGTCATCGGGCTTAACCCCACACTTGTCAGTTAAAATTTGTTTTACCTGATCCCCAATTGCATTATTTATCTCATCAATTTTTATATTATTAGTCATTCTGTACCTTTTTTTTAGCAACATAGACCAAAAAACACAAAAAATCAAGAAAACACCGCCAATTGGCGGTATTTTTATTTTGTTTTCTGTGCCAAGCGTTGAAAATTTCTTTCAATTATACAACCACGACGATGACATAAATTATATTTTCTGTTAACATTTTGTTTAACAGCACCTACTGTTAATTGATTACAAGGTTTCCCAGTAATACAACAATACGGTTTATTTGCAAAAATTGCATATAAACCTGCAACAGGCATAAGTCCACGCGATTCTTGCGCTTTTTTTGTAACGACACATTGTTCAACCTGGCGCACCAAATCAGCCACCATCATTTCAGAGCCCAGGTCATAATTCTTTGCAATACTATCTGGCAATGAAATATTCAACTCTTTTTCCAAAATATATATTAATTCAGCCATATCAAGCGCATCCATCGTCAAATCTTTTGCCAATTTTTTACTACCTGAAACGTTTTTAATATCAAAATCACGTTCCAGTATTTCTTTTATTTTATTTTCGACATTCATTATGCACTCCTTATTTCGTCTTTTGTTGCATTATAATTGTAGTTTTTTTTGCTTTTTCGACTTTTTTTGCCAATCTTTCAACCGTCAATGCACGTCTTTCGATATCTAGTATCGGCAAAGCAGGGATGTTAAAACGTTTTTCTATATCAATTATAACAAATGTAAATTCCAAAGAATCCATTTCTAAATCATACATCAAATTAGTCTTGGCTGTTAACGCAACGTTATCACCATATAAATCATATAAAATTTCACATATTTTTTTAGTATACATCATATGCACTCATTTAATTTCTTAGCGTGCACAATTATTGTATAAACAAACTTAAAATCAAGAAAAATCCCCCAAACGGGGGATTTTTGTAAATGCGTTATTATATTTATTTCTTTTCAGAAAAGTCTGCATCAACGGTTCCGTCGTCGTTCTTTTTCTGTTCAGATTCACCTGATGCGGCTTGTTCTGCCTGGGCTGCTTTATAGACCGCTTCACCCAATTTCATGGCTTTTTCAGACAATGCATCTGTTTTTTCTTTCAAAGAAGCCGCTGTTGTATCAGCCTTGGCCAATTCGTCTGCCAATTCTTTTTTAGCTTCTTCGATTGACTTCTTTTCGTCTTCGCTGATTTTATCACCGTGTTCTTTCAGTGACTTTTCAATGCTGAATATTGCTGTTTCAGCTGTATTTTTCGCTTCGGCCAATTCACGTTTCAATTTATCTGCTTCGGCATTTGCGGCAGCTTCATCAACCATGCGTTTGATTTCATCTTCGGACAAACCACCATCAGACTTAATTGAAATTGCCTGTTCTTTGCCGGTACCTTTATCTTTTGCAGATACATGAACAATACCGTTTGCATCAATATCAAAAGATACTTCAATCTGTGGCATACCACGTGGGGCAGGTGCAATACCTTCCAGATTAAACTGACCCAACAATTTATTATCAGCCGCCATATCGCGTTCACCCTGGAATACACGAATTGTTACAGCAGATTGATTATCTTCGGCTGTACTGAAAACCTGAGATTTCTTGGTTGGAATTGTTGTATTGCGATCAATCAAGCGCGTGAACACACCGCCCAATGTTTCAATACCCAATGACAATGGAGTAACATCCAACAACAATACGTCTTTAACATCGCCTTTTAATACACCACCTTGGATTGCAGCACCCATACCAACAACTTCGTCTGGGTTAACACCTTTGTGTGGTTCACGACCAAAGAATTCTTTTACTGTTTCTGCAACCTTTGGCATACGTGTTTGACCACCAACCAAGATTACTTCATTAATCTGCGATTTTTCCAAACCTGCATCTTTTAATGCTTTTTTGCAAGGTTCTATTGTGCGTTCAATCAAATCACCCACCAAAGATTCCAACTTTGCACGCGTCAATGTTGTATTAAAGTGCTTTGGGCCTGTGGCGTCTGCTGTCAAGTATGGCAAGTTAATATCTGTTGTTGTCTTTGATGACAATTCGATTTTTGCCTTTTCTGCAGCTTCTTTCAAACGCTGTAATGCCAATTTATCACCAGACAAATCAATACCTGTCTGACCTTTGAACTCTGCAATCAAATGTTCCAAGATACGCGCATCAAAATCTGAACCACCCAATGCAGTATCACCATTTGTTGATTTTACTTCAAATACACCATCAACAATTTCCAAAATTGATACGTCAAATGTACCGCCACCAAGGTCATATACAGCAATAATGCCGTCTTTACCCTTGTCTAAACCATATGCCAATGCAGCAGCAGTTGGTTCATTAACAATACGCAAAACATTCAACCCTGCAATACGCCCCGCATCTTTTGTTGCCTGACGTTGAGAATCGTTAAAATATGCAGGCACTGTGATAACAGCATCTGTTACGGTTTCACCCAGATAACTTTCTGCATCTTTCTTTAATTTTGCTAAAATCATCGCTGAAATCTGAGAAGGCGCATATTTTTTTCCATCCATTTCAACCCACGCATCACCATTTTCGCCAGCAACGATTTTATAAGGTACACGCGCAGCAATTTCCTTGACGGCTGGACTATCAAAACGTAAGCCCATCAAACGTTTAATTTCATAAATTGTATTTTCAGGATTTGTTACTGCCTGATTCTTAGCAGTAATACCAACCAACTGTTCACCATTATTTGTTAACGCAACAACAGATGGTGTTGTACGCTGTCCTTCGGAATTTTCAATAATTTTTGGTTCTGTTCCGTCCATGAACGCCATAGCGGAATTAGTTGTTCCAAGGTCAATTCCTAATACTTTTCCCATAATTTCACTCCTTAATTTTTTTCGCTTAACCTCCATATAGTTATGCAAAAAATGTTTTCAAGGGGCAACAGACATATTTTCTTAAAAAAAATCCGCCCATAACGGACGGATAATTTTCATCATAATCAGAAGATTATTTCTTTGAAGCGGCCATTGCAGCAGCCTTGGCTTTTTCATCTTCTTCCATTGGCATTTTACCACCGATAATTGCAAATGCCAATTCAGCCTGATGCAAGCCCAGTTCAATACCGTCTGGCAATACCAAGTCTGAACCGTGAACAACATCACCGATTGTCAAGTTTGCCAAGTCAATAACGATTTTTTCTGGCATTACATCAACCAAACCGCGCAATGCAACTTTACGTACTGCAAAGTTCAATGTACCACCCAATTTCAAACCTTTTGATGTTTCTGCGTTGATAACTTCAACAGGAACAACAACGTTAACTGGCTTTTTAACGTCAATACGTTTGAAGTCAGCATGGATTGGTGCATCAGATACTGGATGATATTGAATATCCATCAACATTGCATCTTCTGTACCTTCTGATGTTTTGATTTGGAATAATTTTGTCCGCAAACTTGGTGTATTCAACAACATCCCAAATTCATGACCGTTTAATTCAATTGCAACAGGGGCTTTCTTTTCCCCATAGATAACTGCAGGGATATTTTTGTTATTGCGGATGCTACGTGCGGCCCCCTTGCCAGCAACGTTGCGAATTTCTGCGTTAATATTAATTGCCATCTTTTATCCTTTTTATAGCATTTTGTTATTGTTTCACAGCCTCCAAGGGTGCTGTGCGGGGCATATTATTACTTAAAAACTTTGAAAAATCAAGGTTTTTCTTTATTAAATCTTTTGCAAAATCAAAAATCTGGCACGACCGTATTGTTTATCACGCAAAATTTGCCATTTTGTTGTATCTGGGTCTATTTCATGACCAATTTCTTGTTCCCATATCAAAACGGTGCCGGCTACTGCATGTTTGCCCAATTTGTGCACAAAAACACCGCCTAAATTCGCATCTGCATACGGTGGATCAATAAAAATCAAATTCGAACTAACACCAAATTCAGCAACAGATGCGATTGCATCCGCTTGCTTTACAATTGCTGTTTCGCCCAGCACATTTAAATTATCACGTACAGTTTTTAATGATGTTGGCGAAACATCTGTGAATATAACGTTTAAATCTGAATACCTGGACAAACATTCTAAACCAAATGCCCCAGAACCTGCAAACGCATCCCAAACGGACAAAGGTTCAGAAAAATCAATAATACCCGATTCCAACATATTAAACAGTGCAATCCTGGCACGATTTTGTGTTGGTCGCGCATCAGGTGGCAACCGCAACTTGCGACCACGATGTTTACCAGAAATGATTTGCAATTTTGAATCCATACAGTAAAGTATAATGTATGAATTTTATGAATCAAGCCATTGTTTTAGCAAAAAAAGCTTTTCAGCACGAAGATGTCCCAATCGGTGCTGTGATTGTGCATGATGGAAAAATAATTGCGCGCGGTGAAAATCAGGTACAAATGCGTAAAAATCCAACATTACATGCAGAAATAGTCGCAATAAATCGCGCATGTAAAAAACTGGGAACAAAGTTTTTAGACGGATGTGATATTTATGTATCTTTGGAACCTTGTGCGATGTGTGCAACCGCAATATCTTTGGCACGCATAAATAATATTTATTTTGCGGCAACAGATGAAAAGGGCGGTGGAATTACATCAAACGCACGCATTTACGAAACAGATAAACACCTGTGGAAACCAAAAGTACACCAAATCCCAGAATACGCAGATGAATCCGCCAGATTGTTAAAAGATTTTTTTAAAAAACAAAGAAACAAGAAACAGGACGTAAAATGCAAAAAGAAACAACACACTATTTTATGATAGACAAAGATTCTTTTGACAATGGTACCGCAGAAAGATGTTCAGTAATATCATTAGATGCAACATCTGAAAATCCTTTTCGTACAGCAATTTTTCACACAAGATACGAAGTAAACCCGTGTGGATTTGGCTCTATTATCAAAATGAACGACAATAATTACTGGGTAAGAACTCTCAAATACAATGAACATAATTATGATTATGTCGTTGTTTTGGAAAAAGCTACTGATAAGTTAGTTGTTTATGGCAACAAAACGGGTGAGCGCACTATTAATACTCCAATTAAAGCAGAACGTGGCGATTATTTGTTGTTACACACAAAACATAATACCATTATTCATAATGTGACCCGTGCAAAGATGAAATTTGAAATACAAAAAATGCTGATAAACCTTAAAGAAAAATAATATTATCACACCAACGAATTACCAGTCATTTCGGCTGGTTTTTTTATCCCTAAGATTTTCAAAATTGTTGGTGCAATATCCGCCAATCCGCCATCATGAACAGAATTAATTCCACCGCCCACAACAACAAAGTTCACAGGATTTGTCGTATGTGCAGTCCATGGCGCACCTGTCTTTACATCTGTCATTTGTTCTGCATTACCATGATCAGCTGTTAACAATATAACACCACCCAAATCCAACACAGCAGGCACCAAACGCGCCAATTGTGCGTCCAATGTTTCCATTGCCACAATCGCAGCATCCATATTTCCTGTATGCCCAACCATATCGCCATTTGCATAATTCAAAATTACAACATCATAATCTGGCAACACAGCCAATAATTCATCTGTAATTTCCGCAGCAGACATTTCTGGTTTCATATCAAATGTCGCAACATCCGGTGAAGGCACCAAAATCTTTTTACCACCAACAAAATCTATATTTCGTTCCGCATCAAAAAAGTATGTAACATGATTGTATTTTTCCGTTTCAGATATACGCAATTGTCGCAAACCGTTTTCTGACAAAACATCCCCCAGCGTATTTTCAACCACTATATCTGGCAACAGTGCAGGGCAATGTTCATTTAATCCTTCTCCATATTGCGAAAAACATAGTATTTTTGCGCCAGTGGTTAATATACTGCGCATAATTTGTCTGGCCCTATCACTGCGATAATTACCAAATATAAAGCCATCTTTGTCTGTGATTGGCATATCACCTTTAATCACAACAGGTTTGATAAACTCATCTGTTTCGCCATGCGCGTACGCATCTGCCAACGCAGAATCAATATCATTTGCCACAACGTCAGATTTTGCCAATGCAATTGCATTAAACGCCATTTGTGTACGTTCAACATTATTATTTCTGTCCATTGCATAATATCTACCAGACAACGTACCAAAGAATACTTTTTGGTTTGATATTTCTTCAGACAAATTTTCTTTGATTAAATCTATATATTTTTTTGCAGATTTAGGCGGAGTATCACGACCATCTGCAATAAAGTGTAAACATACGCGCAATCCGGCCGTCACAACATGATGCACAATAACCAATATATCATTGATATCAGAATGCACACGACCATCAGACATCAAACCTGCAACATGCACGATACCACCATTTTCTTTCACATCATTTACAAATGTTTGTAATGGTTTGTTTTCGTTCCAATTTTCCAACTGAAATCTGCGCAAGAACTGATTTACCACGCGACCAGAACCAATTGTAATATGCCCAACTTCTGAATTTCCCATAACACCACTTGGCAATCCAACAGCTACGCCGCTAGCATTTAACTTAGCATGCGGATATTTTTTCAACAACCCATCAAAAAATGGCATTTTTGCCTGTGCAACAGCATTACTTTGCGCACTTTCATTTATACCCACACCATCCATAATACATAAAACCAACGGTTTAGTCATATAAAAATCCTTTTATTTTCATATCTTAATAGAATACCACAACTGTTTTTTAATTGCAAAAGTAAAAGAAAACTTGTATAACCGATATAGGATCAAACTCTTATTATCACAAAGGACAAAATGAATGAGTGGCAAACCATTTACACCATCAGCCATAGACGAACACATTGGTCAACGAATACAATTACGTCGGGTTATGATGGGGCTTTCTCAAAAAGATTTAGCCGGCACATGCGGTGTCACATTTCAACAAATTCAAAAATACGAATCTGCGGGCAACCGTATATCTGCATCACGATTATTTGAAATCAGTGTTTCATTACAAACACCCATTTCTTTTTTCTTTCATGGACTGCCTGGTTATATAGATCATGAAACACGCAGTGGCCGCCTGCCAAAAAACTATGTATCTAATCAGCCAGCAAGTGACCCTTTATCAAAAAACGAATCGTTAGAAATTATAAACCTATATTGGAAATTACCCAGTGATAAACAACGCGAAATAATTATGAATATGTTAAAAGCATTAAACAGCCAAGAATAAAAACAAAAAAATGCCCGAATTGGGCATTTATTTGTGGTGGGGATAGTGGGACTTGAACCCACACGATCGCAATGATCAAAGGATTTTAAGTCCTCAGCGTCTACCATTCCGCCATATCCCCAGAACTTAAATCACGAACACGTGAAAAATCATTGCGACAGATATTCTATATTTTTCTTTAACCGGTTTCAAGTTAAAAATTACACACAAGTAAAAAAAGCGCCAAAAGCGCTATTTTTTGGTGGAGCTGATGGGACTCAAACCCACGACCTCTACGATGCGAACGTAGCGCTCTATCAACTGAGCTACAACCCCTTATAAATCATGGTGGGCGTAAGAAGACTCGAACTTCCAAGGTATTGCTACCACTAGTACCTGAAACTAGCGCGTCTACCAATTCCGCCATACGCCCACAAAGCGAAGAAGATAATAATCTAAAAAACGCCTAATTGCAACAAGAAAAAAATTATTATTTTACATTTACACGCATAAAAATATTATTTTTGCTTGCACTAAAAATCATAATTTTGCTAAAATTTCATCAGAGATGAAGAAACTTCTAGTATTTATTATAAATGCACTTATTTGCGTTGGCGCTGTTAACGCCGCTGTTCGTGATGGAACAAGCGCTTCAAGATCACGCTCTGCGCGCACTACACAATCACGTATTGCAACAACGCCAAAACAGCAAACACAGCGAACCAGCGTTGTATCTGCACGCGCAAACCAATCCAAGAACCCACGCAGTGCAACGACAAAACAAACCGCGATACGTTCCCGCAACGCAGCAACAAATACAACTCAAAAATCTGTTATATCACGTGCAGCACAATCTGAATCAACCAGTATGTCTGAAACACGCACTGGTGCAGAATACGAAAAGTGTAAAAAGACATACTTTTCATGCATGGATCAATTCTGCACACTTAAAAACGATGATTATCGTCGTTGTTCTTGTAACGACCGCGTATTTGATTTGATTGAACAACGCAAAACTCTAGAAGATGCAAACGAACAATTAACTGCCTTCAAAGAAACACTGGATGTCGTTGGAATGACTTACGCCCAGGCATCTGCAATGAAACAAGCCAGCGAAGGCGAAAACGCATTAACGTCTGATAAATCTGCATCCAAAGCGTTGTTACAAGCAATAATGAATTCTATCAGTGGCAAAGATACAAATGTGGGTGGAAAATATTCTGATTTGAACAGCGTCAGCATATCTGTTGACACATCAAATGCATTTGGCACATCCGACGTAGGTCAGGCAATTGCCGCATATAACGGACTGGCGTTGTACAATGCTGTATATCCCCAATGCCGTCAAGTTGTAAAAAAAGATTGTTCAAATGCATCTTTACAGCGCGCTGTAACTGCATATCTTATGGCAATAGAACAAGATTGCAACACTGTTCAAACTGCGATTGGCACAACACAAAAGCAACTCAAATCAGCGGTCCGCGAAGGCAGCGCCATGCTTGATCTAGCACGTGTTGAAAATCGTCAAAAACACAATTCATCTGATTTAACAACTTGCATCAACGAAATAGAATCCGCAATACTTAGCGAACAGGTATGTGGCAAAAACTATCACAAATGTTTGGACAATGGAGAATATATTGACATATCTACAGGCAAACCGATTACTGGGGTTGCACAATTCTATAAACTGGCGGAATTATTGACTTTTGCAGATGGTGTTGATGCATCTAAGCAAAAGTTATCAACAATTCATCGAAACAAAACATTTGTAAATAACTTTGTAAGCCGTGTTAAAAAATTTGCTGAACCAGCAATGGACAAATGTGTTGAAAAGGCGGATATTGCATGGGCGGACTATCTAGACAAAGCATTACTAGACATATATTATGCCCAACGTGCAAAAGTAGATGAAATCAAACGTGGTTGCTTTGACTTTGTATCTTCGTGTTATGTCAATAGCGACAAGGCTATTACTACTGCTATGCAGGTTTTAACAACGGGCAATGACACATCAATTCAGCCCGACAAAATCGCATTAAATACACAAATGTGTACAGATTACGTTGAGTCCTGTAATGGAATGTTTGACGGAAACATTATCAAAGATTACATTGCCAACCAAAAAAATACCGACTTGACCGCGGCATGTCGTGCCGTTGTTCAACAATGCTTTGATAAATACGGTGGTGTAAACTATCAGAATTTCTATTATCCATACAGTGGCTTGTTTAACCAAGGCGAAGCGCTGGATTGGTTTACATTGTACGAAGAAGATACAATTTGGATAAAAGCCCCCAACAACACATTCTTCAGTAACACAGATACAAATAAACAGTACAAATCCATATGTGCCCAACAATTAACAGAAATTCCATCATGCAACGATCCTCAATTAATTGAAACGGTTTTTGGTGGCTTTAATAAACTTACTGTACTAGATCAAAAAAACAAGATATCTAAATATAAGTATTCCACAAGCAAATATACAATTTATACTACTGACACCCAAAATCTTACATACGATACGATATTTTATCGTGCACCACGTGCAACAGGCGTCGCAACCGAAGTGTACAATAAAATTCTGTCCGTCTTATCAACACAATGTATGAATTTACAAGGACGTTTTGTAGAATATTCAAACATTAATAAAAACACATATAATTTTCCAGAAATAACTTTTGAACACGCACCAATAAAAGAAGAAGATCAAGCCAATGAAGAATATCGAATTACAAAAGACAAATTACCAGTGACTTCTGCAAACAAAGCAAATAATATGTGTTCTTTTCCAGACAATATTTATAATACGGGATCAAAATTTAATGCTGATTACATAGAGCCCTTAAGTCCAGGAAACCCAATAACAATAGCCTCTCTGTACGGTCTTATGGCAAATGAAAACGTATGTCCATATAACTATTCTGAATCTATTGATATAGAATCTTGGGGAATATGCTCTTGCTGGGAAAATGGCGCACGCCGCAGTGAAAATGGAAAAACAGCAAAATGCGTTACAGAATATTACGTTGCACCAAGCACCGAAGAAGAAGAAGAGGGATATTGGCTCTCTGGTAAGGCTTTATCTTCACAAAATCAGGTATGTGTTAAAATTTCTATTGCTGACGGAAAAAATACCATTAATTGCATTTATGATGAAGCCAATCCAACTGGCAACATAAAAAACTTACCAACAGGATTATAAATAATCAAAACACAAAATAATATAGTGGAACAGATCAGTTAATAACATTTTATCACTGACATACATCAATATTTTTTATTATAATCAGTTAATTACACCAAGGAATAATTATCTTAATAAAGAAACCACCAAATGGTGGTTTTTATTCTGAATCTTTATTTGACCTTTTTAACACAGTCCATATAGTCTGTTGGATTATCCTTGGTCCAACATGCATCGGACACCTTTTTGACGCCTGCATCGCCCCTTAATTGCGTTTTTGAAAACACAGTTGCTTTTTCACATTGCTTGGTTGTGCTATTGAAAACCTGACCAATTTCACATGATATACAATGACCTTCCGCATCAACACCATACAACAATCCATAAGTTGTTTCTGCAGGTGTACAACTGATACAACTAATTACAGAATCTGATGTAACTTCTTCTTCATAGAATCCCATTTTTGCATTTCTGCATTTTATATTATAACAATCTGCATCATTATACGTTGCTGCAACCAATTCATGTTTTGTTGAATCATAGTTCGCAACAGAATAGGTTGGACACAACTTATTCAATTTATCACTAGAAGCAGATGAACCATCACCAGATTCATCACCACCTGTTGTTTCAGTAGTAACTGTTTCTGTATTTTCCACACACGCTGATTGTGCTGTATCATATTGGAATCCAGCAGACGGACAGAACTTAGTGCTTTCTGTACCAACCCAACTGACCATCGGCCATGCAGTATCATCAACGCCAAGACACCCCTTGGCACCACCTGCACGAACAACCATTGGCTGTAATGTAAATGTCCATTTACCACTTAACGACACAACATTTTTCAAAACCAAAATAACATTATGTTCCTGCTTTTTGGTCATCTTCATCAAATCAACTTGAACCCCACCCGAACACTGTGTTGTTTGCGCAGAATAAAACATTGGTATTTTTCCTGCGATGTTACCACCTTTACGCAAATCTTTGGTTGAAACCAAAACATTATATCCGCCCTTGATAGCCTTATCGCGCTTTGTAAACGGTGTTAAATCAATTTTAACTGTATCAGGTGCCTTGGTTTCGCAACCATCGCCAGAATATCCCGGTTCACACAACCAAAAACAATCACCCGCAGAATAATAAGTCATAAAAGTATCTGTTGTACAACCACTGCGATCGGCCTGTAATACTGTTTTACAGAAATAATATCCATGATCAGCCATTTCGTGTGCAACATAATAAACTGCACCATATGCCCAATCACCTTTTTGATCATCTGTTGCATACTTTTTCAGCCATCCATGCCATTTACCATCTGTTTTAGTTTCTGGTTCAGAACCTGTATTCGTCTTGGTAAATCCTGCATCTGCACCAGTCCCCTTGCATGTCAAAGACGACATATTATCAGCCAACCCCCAATCAGAACGATATTCATGACCGTCTGCATTAGCACCGGCATTCACACCAGACACTGAACCTAATACAAACATCAAAGACAGAACAGATATTTTACGCATTTGTAACATTTCCTATTTATTGCTTTGATTATACCTATCGTTACTCATTCAAATAACAACTGCCTTCTATCATAGTACCATTTAACAGTGTACATTTTGCAGCATACCAATCATCTGTAAATTCACATGTCTTGGTTTCTGAATTATATGTTGCCAAACTACCTTGCATTTCACAGTGCATTTTGACGTCATTTCTTAAGCATACACCGTATGTCATCGCCGCACTTTTATGAACATTTGATGAAATCTTGGTCGCTGAATAGAAAGATGCTTCTTCTCTTTCTGGACTAGAGACATAAGCAGCACCATTTGCCAATTTTACTGTATAAGAGTCAAACATTTCATATGTTTCACCTTTATCACTTGAACACGTGCCTTCTACCACCTTGCCGTCATTGGCACAATATGTTGTTGTTTCTCCTTCTTTGGTTTCAGCGCTCATCCAAACGCCATCAGCAACCGCACATTCACTGCTTAACTGAGCCTGCAATTCTGCTGAGATTGAATCAACCAAACTGCGAACTGTTGTTGAAATCTGTGTCAACCCATTATCCAATCTGTTATCACCCGCAGCCGGTTTAACATTACAATATACCGCTGCACGATCTAACAGATTCTTTTCCAATTTTGCACGATCTAACAAACGACATCCCCATGGATACGCTTTGTCTTCTTCGGAACTGGCCGGTGCGCAAATTTCTTTTGCATAATTTGTAACTGCCTGTGCACAACCTTCGGCAATTTTAACAGAATCTGTCAACGCTACGAAATCCAACAACTGTGACAAACCACAATTTGCTGCATTTTCAACCTGACCCTGTGCATTAAATTGACAGCCTGTCTTGTTATTTGGAGCATACAACGCTGCACATGCTGCAACTTTGTCTGCACACATTGCGCGCGCCGCATTTGCAGCCAATGCACCAGATGCCTGGGCTGTTGTTTTATCAAAATCTTTCAATGCGCCAGATTGTGTATCATAACATTCTGACATTGTTGACACACAACTATTTTTAACTTCTTCTATCTTTTCATCTTGAGCCTGTGCAATTTCCAACAGGGCTGTACGTTTGAATTCTGTCCAAACAGTATCTGCAATATCACGACAAGAATCCAATGCCTTGGCTGCAAATACCTTTTTTGTATCCAAGAATTTATCAAATTCCTTGTTATATGACAATACGTCTGATGATGTATTACCCCCGTTATAGAGATTAATAATTTCAACCAGTTTGAACAACAGTGGCGAGTAAATAGGTTCACCTGTTGTCTGGTTAATATACAAACCAGTATAATCCATACAACGTTTATAATCTGCACCACACGCTGTATCCATCAACAAAGCGGTACGAACATTACCAATACATTCATTAACGTCAGCCGAGTTATGTGAACGATATTCTTCTAGACGTGCTTCGCGCAGATACTTTTCAGCCTGACGAACAGTGTTTTTAACTGCTTCACGCTGTGTGTCAATTTTCTTTTCATACAAATTACAATCTTGTGAAATCATGATATTGTATGCACTGATAGACATATTTAATATCGCATCAGATGTACAAGAATCACCAACAATTTCCAAACATTGCTTGCTTGATTCATCAAACAATGCACGACCAGACAATTTTGTCATATCAACAGAGCTACGCTTGCTAGATGTATCAAACAATGAATTCGAACTACCCCAAATATCATCAACATCGATTGTAAAATCCAGACTGCTTAAATCAAATGACTTTTTTTCTGGTTCTGGGGTTGTAATTTTCTTTTTACCAGACAACAAATCCCCAATTTCATTTAATATAGATTGTGCGCCACTTACGTCATTTTTAATTGCCGCTTCACCAACCGTTGCAGTGTACATCGCATTAACTTCTGCTGCTGTCTTATCAACTGCATTCAAATTATTATCTTCAAATTGTTGCAACAATACCTTGGCTTGATCTAATGCAGCCTCAGTATCGCTAAATTCTGTATATTTATCACTGCAATAACAACGACGGAAAGTATCATTTGCACCAGCACAGAATTGATCCATACATGTCGCATACGCTTCACGACATTGTGCATAACCGCCACCAATTTTAGAAATATCGCCGAACACTGCCGTCGCACGTGATTGTGTCATTGCACGTGATGCACCAGATTTGGAAATTGCCTTGACTGCACTGCGTGGATTAGCCACTTTGGTTCCAGCCACAGCACTGCGTGCAGGAGATGCCTTGACCGCACTGCGTGCACTTGTGACCGCTGCACGATTCGTTAAATTCCCAGTTTGCACAACATTACGCCCTGTACGTACAGTCGTCGCAGCCGAACGACCAGAAACATTAGCAGAACGGTCAGACACATCACCACCACGTGATACAACAGTTCCCGCAGTACCATCACCACGCGTAACCACCTTGCCAGAACCAGAACGAGCATTCGCCGCACTGACTGCAACCGCACTACGTGGATTTGGTGCCTGATCAGCAATCGCAGATGTGGCACATGCAAACACTGCTAAAACAGCAGAAAAACGGTAAAAATTCTTAAACATAGGCATCACTTTCCTTTCTCTCTTTTTTGCATTTTATCATTTTTTACAGATTGGAATCAATAGTTAATTTTAACTTTATAAATCTTTTTCATCTATTAACCCCATATTTAATCCCCAGAACAACGAATACTTGGCATACGCATCATCAAACATTACATATGCAGCACCACTGTCCCCAGACGACAACAGACGTACACCATTATCAATATACGCCATTGATTCAGTCAACAAGCGCTCCATTTCTGCTTTATTCTTGTCAGAAGGCTTTACAATTCGTTCCATCAAACGCGCACGAACACCTGAAATCATATTTAACAAATCAGTATATTCATGTGTCGCATGTGTTTGAATATATTCTTCTATATTAAGTAAATTCATTAAACCAACTGTCAAATCTTGGTCAGCAGACAAGTCCAGACGATTAACCTTTTTCGCCATATCTGCCATTTCAACATGTTGTTTTAACTTGTCTTTTTGCATAAAATCCTTCCTTTGATATATGATACAAAAAATCAATTATACCGGTCAATATGTTTTTATTACCCCACGCATATGCGCAGATCTGGCACGTGGATTACTTTCCACTTCATTATCTGACGGCAACATTGTTTTTATTAATTCAAATCGGGCAGGGGATAATACAGGCAGTCGTGGATCACCCACAGGTGTTGTCCATGTACGGAATATATTCTTAACAATTCTGTCTTCTAGGGAATGAAACGTCACACAAACACAACGACCACCAATCCCCAACAATTCTGGCACCACAGCCAAAGCACGTTCCAATTCACCCATTTCATCATTAACTGCAATACGCAATGCTTGAAATACGGGCGCAATATCACGCGGATTATATATTAAATCACGCAATTCAAATGTCGTCTTGGGCAAAGTTTCTTTGATTGCACGCGCCAAAACAGCCGCTTTTTTTACATCACCATATTTATGCAAAATATCCGCTAATTCTGTTACAGATAATTTTTCTATTAATTGTGCCGCCGTCATACCTTCAGATGACATACGCATATCTAAATCTGCATCCATACGAAATGAAAAGCCACGTTCTGCAATATCTATCTGCATAGAAGAAATCCCCAAATCAAAAACAACCGCATCAACACAACACGTTAACTCAGATATACAAGAAAATGTCTTGGAAATAAATTTAAATCTATCACCAAATTCTGTCCGCAATAATTCTGCATCTGAAACAACATTTGGATCCCTATCAAACGCAATAACATTTGCACCAGCATTCAAAAAAGCGCGCGAATACCCGCCAGCACCAAATGTACAATCAACAACTGTCTTGCCAGAAATATCGCCCAATGCACCCATAACGCTATCCAACAAAACAGGAATATGCTTTGCCATTATTCAACCCCCACACGTAATCCCAACGCAGTTAAATCTGCAATTGTTGTATTTCCTAATTCAACACCACCAGACAACGCCAATGTTGCGACCTTGTCAGCAGTATGCAAATTCAATACAACCTGAGTATATCCACGTGGCAGGGCAATAATTGCCTTTTTCACATCTTGCAACACAGCACCATCACGTATATCCAATGTCAATTTCTTGGCTACTTTTGCGACCCAATTCGTCAATGGTATAATTGAATCAACAAAAACCGACACCCTATCATCACGATTTGACGTCTTGCCAGATATCAAGACCACTGTTTCTGACGATAAAATCTGAGAAAATTCAATTGCAGAATCACCAAACGCAACAGCGTCAATATTACCCAAACTATCTGATGCATTTATCGTTATCATTTCTTTTCCAGTCTTGGTACGACGACGACTGAACGAGTTGACGTTCACAGCAATTTGCACAGGCTTTCTATCAGCCATTGTTAACAAAGTTGCGCTGGTTGCAAGATTTGCAGATTGAATTAAATGCTTATATTGATCTAATGGATGCGCAGAAATATAAAACCCAAGCGCAGACAATTCGTTTTCTAAACGCTGACCAAATGTCCAAGGTTCTGTCTTGGGCAGATTTTTACGCAATCTATCTTCTATGACATCATCTTCAACAGTATTTGCAAACAAAGACAACATATTGGCACCATCACGCGATTTAGCAGCATAGGACAAAATCATATCTGCATTCAAATATATCGCGGCACGATTTGGTTCTAATGAATCTAAGACGCCTGTCTTGGCAAACGCTTCTAGGATTCTTTTATTCATAATTGGCGCACAACGTTTTGCAAAATCAGTTAAATTCTTGAATCTGCCATTTGCATTTCTTTCTGCAACAATCGCATCTGTAGCAACCGTTCCAACACCCTTTAATGCAGCCAAACCATACACAATCTTGCCATCACGGACAGTGAACAAAGACTCGCTTTCATTTATATCAGGCGCAACAATTTGGATTCCAAAATTAGATTTCGCATCATCTACAAACAACGCTAACTGATCTGTATCATTCAAATTACTAGACATTGATGCAGCCAAAAATTCTGGGGTATAATTCGCCTTCAAATAAGCACACTGATTAGCAACAATAGAATACGCAATTGCATGCGATTTATTAAACGCATACTTTGCAAATTCTTTGAACTTTTCCCATAAATCTTTTGCAGTATCACGATCCAACGTTTGTTCTTTTTCGCACCCTTCATAGAATTTGCCTTCTAATTCGTTCAGCATTTCTATCAATTTTTTACCCATCGCTTTACGCACGTTATCAGATTGACCACGTGTAAAGCCCGCCAATGCGCGTGTCAACTGCATAACTTGTTCCTGATAAACGATAATACCATACGTTTCCTTCAGAATAGGTTCTGCCTTTGGATGAACATATTCAATAGATTCTTCACCATGCATACGTGCAATAAACTGTGGAATAAAGGCAATTGGGCCAGGGCGATTCAATGCATTTAACGCAGAAATTTCCAAGAAACTTGTCGGATGCATCTTGCGCAATGTTTGTTTAACAAACGGAGCATCAAACTGGAATATACCTTCGGTCAATCCTGCTTGCCACAATTTCATAGTCTTTGGATCGTCTGTTGGGATTTGATCCAAATCAATATTAATGCCACGTGTCTGTTGAATTAGACGAGTTGCATATTTTAGAACAACCAGTGTTTCTAAGCCCAAAAAGTCAAACTTAATCAACCCTGATTTTTCCAAATACTTACCATCAAATTGACATGATGGCAAAGGGTTGGCAGGATCACGATACACAGGCGCAATCTTGGTTGTCGGTCTATCACCAATAACAACACCACATGCATGTTGTCCTAAATTACGCAGCGAACCTTCTAAATCTTCGGCAACCATTACCACCTTGTTCAAATCTTGATCATTATTCAAGATTTCTTGAATCTCGGCAGACATATCAACCGCATCTTTCAGGGTCTTGGCATCTTGCGGTATCAATTTTGATAATTTGTCCGATTTAGAATAGGGCATACCATACACACGACCAATATCACGAATCGCACCGCGCGCCTGCAAACTACCAAACGTAATAATACGGCACACAGAATCATGACCATATTTATCACACACATACGCTAATACACGCTCAATACCAGTTGGTTCAAAATCAACGTCAAAGTCCGGCATAGATATACGATCTGGATTCAAAAATCTTTCAAACAATAATCCATACTTCAACGGATCAACATTTGTAATTCCTAATGCCCATGCAACAATAGACCCCGCACCAGAACCACGACCAGGACCAGTTAAAACATCATTATTCCTGCACCAATCAATATAATCTGCAACAATCAAGAAATACCCAGGGAACCCCATACCAATAATAACATTTAACTCAAATTCCGCTTGTTCATAATAAGGTGCAGTATCTGTAATGTTATGTTGTTCAATTCTGCGTTTCAAACCAGCCATTGTATTATCACGCAACATTTGACATTCTGTTTCTAAGTCATCACCAAATCGTGGCAACAACGGCTTTTCATGAACATTAACCATAAAACCACAACGCTTAGCAATTCTTACTGTATTTTCAATTGCTTCTGGCAAATCGGAAAATATTTCAGCCATTTGCTCATAAGACTTAAAATATTGTTCAGAAGACTTACGCGAACGTTCAGGATCAATAACTTTTGTTTGCCCCAACACACACCCCAACGCATCAGCAGATTCATAATCTGTATCTGCGGCAAAGCAAACATCATTTGTCGCAACAATTGGAACATTTAATTCCTGGGCAATTCTCAAAAAACCGGGTTCAGTCTTGATTTCATCTTCCAGCCCATGTCGTTGAATTTCCATATAAAAACGATTACCAAATATATCCAACAACTTGTTTGTATAAGTTATCGCTTGTTCATCTTGATCATTTAACAAAGCCATCCCAATTGGCCCCGTATGCGCACCCGACAAACAAATCAAACCCTTGCTATTTGCAGATAATTCATCAAAAGTAATATAAGGTCCTAAATGATGATTATCTGGTCGCATATACATTATCTTGTTCAAATCACACAAATTCAAATACCCTTCGTGATTTTGTGCTAGCAATACGATTTTAGACAAAGATTCTGCCCGTAATATTTTCGGGTCTGCATTATGTTGATTCAAAGATATTTCAATACCAATAATTGGTTGTACCTTATTTTTTGGCATAACATCTGAAAATTCTGCACAGCCAGACATCAAATTAGTATCAGTCAACGCACACGCAAACATCCCAGCCCCCAAACACAGAGCAGGAATTTTCTTGATAGTCAGCGTACTGGCGCCAACAGAAAAACGTGAATGTGTACGAAGATGAATAAATTGTCTTTCCATGTGCACCACCATAGCAAAACCACCACCCCAAGGCAACCACAATATTTCCTAAAACCCAAAAAAAATTGCCGACATTTTCGGCAATTTTATATTTAGTGAAGTTTTCCGCAACAATGCTTGAATTTCAAGCCCGAACCACATGAACAAGGCGCATTTCTACGACCATCTCCAGATGCTTGATTTAACTTTTCATCATGTTTATTACGTTCTGCCTCTGTTGCAGCAACATCTTCACGTGTCAGTTCCATACGACAAATATAAGATATAGACATAATTTTGAAATTATTTACTGTATTTTTAAATAATTCTAATGCCTCACGCTTGTATTCATACAACGGATTCTTTTGTGCATAGCCACGCAATCCAATTGCGCTTTGCAGATAATCCATTTGTTGTAAGTGTTTTTTCCAGACCGCATCCAATGCGCCTAACATCATCTGACGTGATGCCATCTGCATCATTTCTACACCATATCTTTCTGCCTGACCAGCATAACGACGTTGCGCCAAACCTAACAAAGACTCATACGCTTTACGTTCTGTAATTTCTTCATCTGTCTTCCATTTTTCAATGTCTGTAATATCCAACGCGAATACACGCATCATCGCATTGTGAATACCGTTCAGATTCCAATCTGCTGCCATTGCCTTTTCTGGGATACAGTTTTCACAGATAATTTCAACAACATCCGCAATCATTTCATTTGCCAAAGGCGCCAAATCTTCTGATACCATCAAATCATCACGTTGCTTATAAATAACAGTACGCTGTTCATTCATAACGTCATCATATTTCAGCAATTCTTTACGTGCTTCAAAATATCTTGACTCTACGCGTTTTTGAGCTTTTTCCAATGCCTTAGTTATCCAAGGATGAGTAATTGCTTCACCTGTTTTCAATCCCAGCGTTGTTAACATACCCTGCAAACGAGAAGCACCAAATATACGCATCAAATCATCATCCAACGCCAAAAAGAACTTAGAGTCACCTGGGTCCCCCTGACGACCAGAACGACCACGCAACTGATTATCAATACGACGTGATTCATGTCGTTCTGTACCAATTACGTACAAACCGCCTGCATCCAATACTTTTTTCTTGTTTGCTTCTATGGTGTCATAAATTTCCTTTTTCTTTTCTTCATAGTCATCTGCCTGACAATCCAGTTCTGCAATCAACGCTTCTGCATTACCGCCCAACTTAATATCAGTACCACGACCAGCCATATTTGTAGCAATTGTAACAGCCCCAGGCGCACCAGCCTGTGCAACAATCTTTGCTTCGGACTCATGATGTTTTGCATTCAAAACCGCAGGATTTATATTCAATTCCTTGCGAACAATTGCCGCCAATTCTTCTGATTTTTCAATTGACACTGTTCCAACCAAAACAGGCTGTTGGCGTGCAACACAATCTGAAATCTGTTTCAAAATCGCAGCATATTTTTCTTCTTTGTTGCGATAAATTTCATCATGATGATCATTACGCGCAACAGGGCGATTTGTTGGAATTGACACAACGCGCAACTTATAAATCTCTTCAAATTCTGCTGCTTCAGTCATTGCTGTACCAGTCATACCAGATAAAATTGGATATAAACGGAACAAATTCTGATATGAAATACTTGACACAGTTTGATTTTCTGGTTGAACCTTTACATGTTCTTTAGCTTCAATCGCTTGATGCAGTCCCTTACCAAAGCGGCGACCAGACATTACACGACCTGTAAATTCATCAACAATTAATATTTCACCACCCCTTACAACATAATTAACATTTTTTTGATACAAGTGGTGCGCCAATAACGCTTGCTGAATATGCATAACCAGTGGGGCATTTTCTGATGCATACAAGTTATCACCAACCAACAAACCAGCATCCTTTAACAAATGAGTTGCTGTATCTGCGCCAGATTCTGTTAATGTTACATGACGATCCTTTTCATCCTTTTTGAAATCAGATTCTTTTAATTGAGCAACAACAGCATCAACTTTGTTATACAATTCACTTGTATCTTCTGCCGGCCCAGAAATAATCAACGGGGTTCTGGCTTCATCAATCAAAATACTGTCAACCTCGTCAACAATCGCATAAAAGAAAGGACGTAAAACCTGCTGTTTTTTGGAAAATTTCATATTATCGCGCAGATAATCAAATCCTAGTTCCGAATTTGTAACATACGTAATATCACATGCATATGCCTCTCTACGTTCTTCGTCCGTCATATCATGCTGAACAATACCAACAGACAAACCCAAGAATTTATATATAGCACCCATCCATTCTGCGTCACGCGATGCCAAATAATCATTAACCGTAATCAAATGCGCACCTTTGCCATGCAGCGCTTTTAGATACATAGCCAATGTTGCAACCAAGGTTTTACCTTCGCCAGTTTTCATTTCTGCAATCTGACCATTTGTTAAAACCATACCCCCAATCATCTGAACATTAAAGTGGCGCAAACCAATTGTACGAATAGAGGCTTCACGAACCAGTGCAAAAGCATCAGGCAAAATATCTTTTTCTTTTTCGCCAGCCGCTAATTTTGCGCGCAATAAATTTGTCTGTTCGCGCAACTGTTCATCAGACATTGCATGATATTTAGGCTCTAAATCATTAATCAAAGAAACCGTTTTATCATAACTTTTAACCAATCTGTCATTTGCAGACCCTAATAATTTACCAATAATATTCCTTACCATAATTTCTTCCTTGTATTTATCGTGCAATATATAGCAATTTTGTGTCTTGCGGTCAAGATACTTTATGATATAATAACATTAATCAAATTTAACAAGTCTAAAATACAAAAAAATATTCACAAAAAGGGGGGATTTATGCGAGAAAACATTCAAAATCTAAGTACGGACAGTATTACAAGCGATGTTTATATAATTTCACCTGCACAAATTGAATATATTTCGCATATATTTGGCAACACAGTCGCAGACACAATGAATATGCGAACATTTGCACCAAAAATCCGCCAAATCGCAGAACATGCATTACGCCATGCTTTACAATCTGCAAAACACATGGGCGAAAAGAAATAAAAATATTGAAATTATACAAAAAATTGTTACCATACTCCACGCAAGATAAACTGGGCATGGCTGGTATTTATATCAGAGGAAAGTCCGGGCTGTATGGGACAACGTACCGGCTAATATACCGGGCAGGGCGACCTGACGATTAGAGCAACAGTGACGATACGATTAAATTCGGGTGAAACGGGCAATCTCTACGTACAGCAACTTCAAATAGACCCCCGTATATGTGTCCCACATTGGGGGCGGGTAGAAGGCTTGACATATGCAGTAATGCAATATGCAGATTAATCATGCCCACTACCATAAAATGGTGTAAAAACTAATTTATGGCAGAACAGAACCCGGCTTATATGTTTGTCTTGCAAAAAACGCACCATCTGGTGCGTTTTTTTTATACTTACATCACTTTTCCTTGTGAAGGATAAAAAGTTAATTGAACATCTTTCCATTTTTCATACTCAGAAGGTGGTAACATTCGGAACGGTTGGCACGTATCTATTGCATCTTTGATAGTTTCTAAAATATACGCAAACGACGCATCTGTTTCTGCACGTGCAGCAGATTCAAACCACAAATCTTGAACTGTGCCATTTCTACGTAACTTCATATGCGCAACAGCACGAATATCCGCAATATCAGGGCGAGTATTATCAACAACCCAACAGCGTGTCATTGCAACACGCAACGCATCAACAACAGAAACCGTCAACGTTCTATCCAAAGACAAAACTTCACGATTAACTTTTATAACACGTTTTTTCTTTGGCTTATCTGTCGGATTCTTGTATTCTGTTTTTTTAACAACTTCTTCTTTGTCTTGTTCTTTCTTTTCCTGAACATCTTCAACCAATGTTGTGTTTTTAATTTCTTCTGTTTTTACAACTGGTTCTGGTTCATTTTTTACTTTTGTTTCTTCTGATTTATCTTCTTTTTTTTCTTCGGGCACACCGACATTATATAACTTTGTTTCATCGCCCGAAACTTTGACATTTTCTAAATCAATCTCAATAATTTGAATTCTATCTGGCGCAACCAACTTAGCACGATCAAAAACAATCGCTGCCGATGCAATCAACACAGCAATTAATGTCAAATGCCCACAAACAGACATTAATATATTCTCTGTTGAAAATTGATTAAACCTTGCCATTATTTTTATTCCGGTTGTGTCCTTAGCCCGACTTTTTGAAAACCTGCATCTTTTAACTTTCCCATAACAGACATAACAGCACCATAATCTGCATGTGTATCACCACTTATCATGATTGTCAGATTTGGATTTTCACCACGCATTGCAACCGCACGTTTCACAACTTCATCACGCGACAATTGCATTTCTGATAAAAAATATCTTCCATTAGCATCTACGCTTATCTGCATTGCATGATCCGCGCCAGTCATCGCAGATGTACCTGCACGAGGCAATTCTAAATCAATTCCTGTTGTCATCATTGGCGTTGTAACCATAAAAACCGCCAATAACACCGTCATAACATCAATCATTGGTGTCAACTGAATACCACTATCCGACTGTCTGCGACGAATTCTAGACATAACAATCCCTTTATTACTATTTTGAAGTTTTTTCACGAATTTCTTGGGTTAATTTATCATATAAATCGTCAGATTTTTTTGCAAAACACTGGTGCGCAATCGCAGCAGGAATCGCAGCAATCAACCCCAACGCAGTCGTTCCCAAAGCAACAGCCAACCCAGGCGCAATTACACCAATACTTACAGATTGATTAATTCCAATAGACGCAAAAGAATCCATAACACCCCAAACAGTACCAAACAACCCAATAAATGGCGATATATATGCAACCATTGACAAGAACCACAAATTCTTATCAAACGGTGCAATTAACTTATCTGCAGCATTTACCAAACTAGCCGTACTTGGTATCTTTATAGGATTTCTTTTAACAACATTCCACAAACGTATTTTTTCTATAATCACAGTCCAAGACAGCACACTAAAAATCACTAGCACAACCGATACAAACAGTGTCATTATATCGCCTGTAAACAGTGTTAACATTGAAAAACCATTATCCATTTTTTCCTCTTTTTTTTACATTAATCCGTTCAATATTTCTTCTGGGATACGTTTTGGACGCATATTTCCCCCTAAATAAGCAACCTTCAAATTCATTATAGCATATTCTGCACCATCTTTCACGAACTTTTGTTCAACACGAACGATCGCAGCCCCAACATCTATCAATTTTGTTTCCACAACAAATTCATCTGCGACCTTTAACGGTTGAATATACTTAATATTTAATTCACGAACAACAAAGCCGATATCATCACCAAATGTTGTTATACCACGCAACCAGCTCATTCTGGCACGCTCTGCGATTTCCAGATATCGCGCATGATACACAATACCTTCGGCATCAGTATCCGCATAAGCAATTGTAAAAGGAAACAAATGTATTTTATTCATATCTACCACACCACAAAAGCACCAGAAAAATCACCTTTCAAGATATCACGCGCACGTTCTGCCTTTGTCTTTGTTGAATAAACACCAGTCTGCACAACATAATTACCATTTTTTCCAGTTTTAACATGCGCCTGATATCCTGCTTGTTTCAACTTGTTTGCCAAAACATCTGCGTTATTCCGAGAAGAAAAAGCCCCAACTTGAACATAATAATTTTCCCCAGAACCAGTCACAACCTTTGTATCATTGCACAAGTTGCCAGAAACACCCAAACTTTTTATTTTCACACGTGCAGTACCAGACCCCATCATATCCATTTTTTTTGCTGCTGCGCGCGACAAATCAATAATACGCCCATCTATAAAAGGGCCACGATCATTTATAACAACATCTGCTGACTTGCCGTTACCCAAATTAGTAACACGCACACGCGTACCAAACGGCAACGTTTTATGCGCAGCAGTCATCGCATTTTGATTATATTTTTCACCACTCGCGGTCTTTTTTCCATGAAATTTTGGACCATACCAAGATGCAACACCTGTTTCTGAATAATTATCCGCAGTTGCCATTGGATAATATGTTTTTCCATTAATTGTATATGGTTTCAAATTAGTTTTATATTGCGTACTACCTGTTGTAGCGCAACCAAATAAACAAAGTAATAACAACACATTTGCACAACATGTTCTGAAACTACTTAAACTCATTTTCTTCTCTTTTTTATATTACCTAGTTCAATATTTCTTGCGGGATAGTTTTTGGACACATTCCCTAAAAATAAGTAACTTTCAAGTTTATTATAACACATTATACATCATCTTTCACAAACTTTTACCGCACAAGCAATTACAAATAAAAACTTGTGAATTTTCATTTTGCCAAATCTCTCTCGTCAAGTCCTAGTTCGTTTTTTAATCGTGACATAACACGACTGCGTATTTCATCAAATACGACACGCAACACAGGCTCAAAATCAAACACAGTCGTAATTTTATCTCCAAAAAACAATCTCCAATAAAAACCATCGGCATATTTACCAATATACGACAAATCCTTGGTACACATATGCTGAACCGCCGTATCCAGAACATCCAACGCCTTGACCAGTTTTGATTCATAACTTTCGCGCATATCATATTCATCAAATCGCGCACGAACCTCATCACTTTTTAACAAATCTACAATCTGCCCAATCGCAGCACACTCGTTAATCCGCTTTTGCACACGCACAGAATCCGTCTGTTCGTGCAGTGGCACATCGTGCACAATCGCCTCTGGCAGGTCATGCAACAAACAAAACTCGTACACAAGTTCCATATTAACTGGATTTTTCAGATATGGTTTTAATACCATCGCCATCATTGCCATATTCCAAGAATGCGATGCAACCGCCTGGGGTGCACCATCACTCATTCGTGTCAGACGATATTCACACTCTAACTTTTCCGCAATTTCAAAGAAATCAACAACATTTTTCATACAAATTATTTTTCCAGTCCCAAATGACGATAACCCAATTCTGTTACAATACGACCGCGTGGCGTACGCTGAATAAACCCAAGTTGCATCAAGTACGGCTCAATCACATCTTCTATTGTATCACTTGGTTCCGATAATGCTGCAGACAAGTTTTCAATCCCAACTGGGCCACCCGCATAGAACTTTATAATTGTATTCATATATTCACGATCAATTTCATCCAACCCACAATCGTCAATATGCAATTGGAATAGGGTAGTTTTAATAATATCCGATGTAATTTCTTTTTTGTTCAACGCAGACGCAAAATCACGTGCGCGTTTTAATAATCTATTCGCAATACGCGGTGTCCCACGTGATGACTTAGCCAACATTAACGCCCCAATATCATCAATCGGCGTTCCTAATATATTAGCACTACGCTTAATAATTTTAGCTAAATCTTCCGACGAATAGAAAGTCAGACGCAAATCAATTCCAAATCTATCACGCAACGGATTTGACAACAATCCTGTACGTGTTGTTGCACCAACTAACGTAAACGGAGGCAAATCAATTCGCACACTTTTTGCACTAGGCCCTTCGCCTAACATAATATCCAACTTAAAATCTTCCATTGCAGAATACAAAACTTCTTCAATCGCAGTTGGCAAACGATGAATTTCATCAATAAACAAAACATCCATTGGTTCCAACGATGTTAAAATAGCCGCCAAATCACCTTGCTTGGTCAACATAGGCGCAGAAGTTGCCCTAAAACTGGTCCCCAATTCGTTTGCAACAATATGCGCCAGTGTTGTTTTACCCAACCCCGGAGGACCATACAACAAAACATGATCCATCGCTTCGCTACGACTACGCGCACCAGATACGAACACAGACAAATTCTGTTTCAAGCTTTCATGACCAATAAAATCCGACAAACTGCGCGGACGAATAGTTGCCGCCATATCATCAGGAATATTTGCATCTAAAAATCGTTCTTTGTTTTGCATATTTTACAACAACTTGTCTTCTTCATTTTCACGACCAACATAGGCCTTCAAATCATTATACATCTGACGCAAATCCGACGGCTGACCGTACATCGCATCAGCGCCCTTGACACGAATTGTTTCCAAGTCTATCTGCGCCTGTTTTTTCAAAATCTGCGTTAAATGCACGCCAAAAGCACGCGCCTCATCAGATTCTGCACCCCCTTGTAACAACAGTCCACGATTTGGTCGTGGTGATAAAAACGCAAAATCAGAAATAGAAATATCAGGCGACACCAATGCAAACCCCGATATTTCAGGACGACGCATCATTGCCTGCAAAACATACCACGCCCCCAGTTGATTACCAGCCAACCATATTTTATCACTGTCTTCATTATGATTTTGAATCCAATCAATAACGGTTGCAATATCCAGCATGTTTTCAGACGTTGTTCCGATTACCCCCTCGGAATCGCCTACGCCACGATAATTAAATCTAACAACAGAAAAACCAATATCCATAAAAGCACGAAACATCGCATACGAAACACGATCGTTCATATGATACTTTTGACGTGGATTTCCGGATAAAATCACCGCTAATGGTGCTGCTTCTTGCTCAGACTTATGATAAACCGCATGCAATTTACCTGCTTCACCTGAAATTATGATATCAACCATGCTTTCTTACCTTTCTTAATATTCAATCTATAAACAACGTTAGAACAAAGCGAATATAAATTTCAATAAAAATATTTTTGTTTTGACACAAATATCTAAAATGTTCTAAGATTTATCTGAGAGAACAAAAGGTCATGCTATGTTAAAGATATTTTTGACATCTATTTTTGCAGTATTCTGCGGTTTTTCTGCCTATGCTCAGGAAGAAATGGCATATCAGGAATTTCAAACCATTTACACTGAAACACCGGTTCAGTCGTATTATGCGTACCCTGATGACCCAAATTTTATTCCAGAAACAGAATTTATGGAACGCGCAGACAGTCTAGATTATGACCAAAACATTATCAACGCACGCAATACAGAGTCTGCAATGCACCCAGGTGTAATGTTCGCAAATCGCCCAATGGTTATTTGTCGTAACTTTGGTTGCACACGTTTGAACGACCGTATCACGCGCTCTTTCTTATTTAACAGTTTGGCTAATATGTTCATGATGAACGCACACTCTCGCGTATATATATGTGAAGCAGACCCATTTTCTCGTGATTGCTTACAATCCGGCATATCTTTTCCTGTACGCTCTGGTATTGCCAACGCAATGGTAAAGATTCCAAAAGGTACAATATCTCAAGTAAGTGTATCCACAGGCTTATCAAAAGCCACAGTTGGCATGACATATGATTTTCTGGTTAACGGCATTGATCGTAATTGCGAACCAACTGTTATGGACATTGTTGTCCCCGTTAATTCTGAGGCAATTTTATCAAATCGTGAATTTGCATGCAACATGACCAGCGATGGCATAAGCAGTGTATCTTTGATTGTCAGCCTTGACTATATTGATTTAGATTATGGTATTTTGGGCGGATACTACTCTTTGGGAATGCAAGGCCCGACAACAGGTGGTGGAACAGGGTACGCATTATTCAAAACAGAATTCACAACAGGTGGCATGCAATTCCGCGCTGCAACCTATGACAATGAAATGCCAAATAACAGCAATCGTACCATACAACCCGGCGAATATGCTGTTGAACCAGTGAAGAAATGAATAAAACCATTTTAGTTATTGACGACGACAACGTTTTACGCAACTCATTATCCAAGGGCTTGCGTAATGATGGGTTTAATGTCTTGTCTGCACCATCCGCAGAAAACGCATACGATATATTAAACAGAATATCTGTTGATGCCATCGTTCTGGACAGAATGATGACAGGCATTGATGGATTAACTTTTTTGAAACATTTGCGAAATTCCGGCAATCAAACACCTATAATCATGTTAACCGCTATGTCTGGTCCAGAAAATACTATTGATGGATTATCTAATGGCGCAAACGATTATCTGGTAAAGCCATTTCAATTTCGAGAATTGGTATTACGCCTTAACAACATCATTAAAAAAGATAGTGTTATATTATCAAAAATGCCAACAGGATTATCATTTGCAGATAATGAATTCTTCGTTACAACAAACAATATCCCAAAGGCATTTGCATTATCTGGCGAAGAAAAGAAACTATTACAACATTTAACACATCCTGTTGGCAACATTGTTTCTGCACCACCAATGGTTGCAAAACGCTTGCGAACTAAATTAAATATAGTATTATCAAACATAGACATAATAACTATACGTGGTCAAGGGTACAAATTGGTTAACTTGACCCCACAGTAAAACAATGGAAAAACCTTTGAACAACAAAAAAAGAGAGTAACGATATGAGATTGATACCACGCAGTTTCTTATGGCGCACAATATTGATGATTTTAATACCACTGGTCGTTGCACAAATAATCGTTGCAAACGCATTCTTTGGTAACCACTGGTCACGCGTTCATAACACATTGGCACGAACACTAGCTGGCGAAATCGCTACAATGATGAATTTTATAGACCAAGAAAAAACGACTGAATCACAACAGTTGGCACACGATATTGGAATAAACTTTAGCATTCACCAAAAATTAAACAGACCAGAAAAAACAGATAACAACGCACACGAAACTGGTGAACTTGCATCAGAACTATCAAAACGTCTAAAACGTCCTGCTAATATCTATATGGACAAAAACAAACGCTTAGTATTCATTGATGTACCCACAAAAAAAGATCAAATTGCAACATTTGGCACTTCATTATATCGTATATATTCAACCAGCACCGAAGTCTTTATTATATGGCTGTTGGGTTCTATATTAATTGTATCTATATTAATAACACCTTTTATAATCGCTCACACCCGCAGTATTCGTCGTATTGCACGCGCAGCAGGGCGTTTTGGTCGCGGTTTAGATGCCCCAGGTTTCAGTCCAAGTGGCTCCAAAGAAATCCGTGAAGCGGCTACATCTATGATAACAATGAAAGAACGTCTGGATAGATATAATCGCACACGAACAGATATGCTAAACGCCGTCAGCCATGACTTAAAAGCACCTTTGACACGTATGCGTCTGGCCATTGAAACAAACAGCGCAACCAACGATGATTTGATACGAGACATTGACAGAATGTCAGAAATGGTAAACGGATACCTAGCGTTTGCACGTGGGGAAACACCAGAAATAGAGCAGGCTACTGAATTACCACCAATGTTAATCCGTATTGCACGTGATGCGGCACCAGACAAAAAAATCGTAACAAACTTTCCTGATAATCCAGTACAATTCTATGCAAGACCAATGGCTTTGGCGCGCGCATTTGGAAACATAATTGAAAACGCAGCCAGATACGCGAAAACAAAGATAAAAATCACAGAAATAGATTCTATTGACAGTATTGAAGTTATCATAGAAGACGACGGCATCGGAATTCCAGATGACCGCAAGAAAGATGCACTGCGCCCTTTTGTACGCTTGGATGATGCACGCGGCACAGATACAGGCGGAACAGGTTTGGGCTTGTCTATTGCACAAACAGCCATTGAAAATCATGGTGGCCAACTATTTTTGGAAAATAGCAAACTTGGCGGACTAAAGGTCAGGGTGGTATTACCAATATAAAAAAAACAACACCCGTTTGGGTGTTTTTTTATACATTACTATATTTATCTCACCAAAAACATTTCACATTTTATGTTTTATTTATTGTAAGGTTTCTTATAATTCTTTTTTTATTATCTACAGCAATTATATCATAATAAACAAAAAACACATACAATGCGGTATAATAATACCGTATTGATTTTTCTTGACATTTATAGGGGATTGGGTCATAATAACGTCGCTTTAATTTATAAACCAAGGGTAAAAATAAAATGGCAGCGACAAAATCGTTAAAAAAATGCGAATTAGATGCTAAATGGTATCTGATTGACGCAACAGATTGCACGCTGGGTCGTTTGGCAGCATATACTGCAAACAT
>JAZOTB010000027.1:0-3007 GCA_045657405.1 Candidatus Enterousia sp. | reverse complement strand
ATTGCACGTTGTACTGTACCTTTTTGAACTTTACCACGTGGAATGGCTTCTTTAATAGCAACGACGATTTTGTCGCCAACTGTTGCATAACGGCGGTGTGAACCACCCAAAACCTTGATACACATAGCTTTACGTGCACCACTGTTATCCGCAACTGTCATAACTGTTTCATTTTGAATCATAACTTTAATCCTTTTCCTGCAAATGAGGCAATCCCCCACTGCTTTGTTATAGGTTCCGACTGTCGCCTTATTATTCCCGAACCGACCTCAAAGAACCTGTTGATTATTAGTCAACTACTTCTACTGCATCGTCTTTGGATACACCAACGCGACCCTTAACAACCCAAGACTTTGTCTTAGAGATTGGACGATGTTCTTCAATAGCAACGATTTCACCAATTTTATATTCATTGTTTTCATCGTGTGCTTTATACTTTTTATTCTGCTTTACGAACTTACCATACAGTGGGTGACGAAAACGGCGTTCAACTTCTACAACGACTGTTTTGTCATTTGCTGTACTTACAACTGTTCCCTGCAGTATACGTCTTGGCATAACTATTATCCCTTATACTGTTGTTTAACCTACGGATTTTACATTGTTTTTTAACATAAAACCCACCGGTTAAATTCTGTTCTTATTTTTTCTGACCCTGCCTATGATATCTTAAAATTTGAAAATATCAACAGAAATCAGCAATTTTTTTATTTTTTTGCAGCGTTCAATTTTGTTTTTACGCGTGCGATTTCACGACGGGTCTGACGCATAACATGTGTTTTTGGCATCTGACCAGCAGCATGTTGAAAACGTTGGTTCATTTGTTCTTTTTTCAAATCAGCCAATTTACTTTCCAATGCTTCCATCGTCAAAGATTCATTTTTAACTTTTTTTTCTGCCATTTTTAACTACCTTTTTTTTGCCCTGCCCCAAGGTTTTACCCCCAGGGCTGCAATTATTAATTAGTTAACTTTACGTTCAACAACTTTTGTTTTGACTGGCAATTTTGCTGCCGCCAATGCAAATGCTTCGTATGCAACTTCTGGTTTTACACCATCTAATTCAAACATGATGCGACCAGGTTTTACACGGCAAATCCAATATTCCACAGCACCCTTACCTTTACCCATACGAACTTCGGCTGGTTTCTTAGTAACAGGAACATCTGGGAAAATACGAATCCACAATTTACCCATACGACGCATATGTCTTGTGATTGCACGACGTGCAGCTTCTATTTGACGTGCAGTAACACGTTCTGGTGACATTGCTTTCAATCCAAAAGAACCGAATGCTAATTCACTGCCACCTTTCGCAACACCGTGAATACGGCCTTTGTGTTGTTTGCGAAATTTTGTTTTCTTTGGCATTAACATAATACAAATCCTTCAATTTAATAATTGTTACATTATTATTTGTGCTTTCTTTCGCTGCTGCCGGCATATTCTGTAGGACGTGCCATTTCAGAAGCCAATTTTTCTTTATTAACAACATCACCTGTGTAAATCCAAACTTTTACACCAATAACGCCATATGTTGTTTTGGCCTGAATAGATGCATAGTCAATATCTGCACGCAATGTGTGCAATGGAATACGACCTTCGCGGATTTGTTCGCTACGTGCGATTTCAGCACCGTTCAAACGACCCGAGCACATAACTTTGATACCCTGGGCGCCTGCTTTTTGAGCATTTTGTACAGCTTTTTTCATAGCGCGTTTGAATGAAACACGACCTTCAATTTGCTGTGCAATATTTTGCGCAACCAATTGCGCATTCAGGTCTGGACGGCGAACTTCGTAAATATTTACGACAACCTGGTCATTTTTAACCAGTTTCTTGATATCATTACGCAATGTTTCGATATCAGCACCGTTCTTACCAATAATCATACCAGGTCTAGAGGTATGAATAGTCACAACCACCTTCTTAGCAAAACGTTCAATAACAACTTTTGCCAATCCAGCTTTCTTTAACTTCTTTTCAATAAATTTGCGAATCTTTACGTCTTCTGCTAACAGGGCTGCATAATCTTTTTTACCTGCAATCCAGCGAGAATCTGTAATTTTATTAATAAATTCACGCAATGAAATTGGTGATACTTTCTGTCCCATTTTCTTTTTTCCTTAAGATTATGTGGGGGCGTTCTTGAAGTGTTACCACTTTATTCAAGAATCTTGCGATTCTATACCGCCCCACACGCGTTTATTATTTTGTTGTTTCTTTTTTTGCTGTTTTCTTCTTAGAAGGAGCAACACCAGATTCCAAAACAATTGTCAAATTTGAAAAAGGTTTCAAAATTGGGCGTGCGCTTCCACGTGGACCTGCCATGATACGTTTCATTGTTAACGCTTTGCCACACCAAATTTCTTTGACGAACAAAGTATCAACTGGCAAATGTTTGTTGTGTTCTGCATTTGCAACCGCAGACAACAAAGTCTTCAAAACTTCACCAGATACACGTTTCTTTGAAAATTTCAAGACATCAACAGCACGTTCAACTGGCAAACCGCGAACCATATCGCATACCAGATTCAACTTCTGATGGCTAACGCGAATCATTTTATTGAACGCGCGAACCTGATTTTCTTTAATTCCATATCTTGTAGTTGTCATAACTAATTACCCCATATTATTTTTTGCCTGCTGCGGCTTTTTTGTTTGCTGCGTGACCTTTGAAAGTACGTGTTGGGGCAAATTCACCCAATTTATGACCAATCATATCTTCTACGATTGATACTGGGATAAATTTATTACCATTGTGTACTTCAAATGTCAATCCAACCATTGGTGGCACAATTGTGCTGCCACGGGACCAGGTCTTAATTGGTTTATGGTCATTTTTTTCATTTGCAACTGCTGTTTTTTTCAAAACAGAAGGATGAACATAAGGACCTTTCCATACTGAACGAGACATCATTTACTCCGTTTATTTTTTATTATTTCTTTTTCGCCAAATGTCTGCTGCGAATAATCATCTTAGCAGTACGTTTATTGCTACGGGTACG